>NZ_JBSHFH010000002.1:0-261002 GCF_053617235.1 Streptomyces sp. NPDC055749
TACGGGGCATTGTAAATTTTGGGGGGCGTGTTTAAGAGGCACCCGGTGCTGGGGCATATGTTATCTGTTGGCATAAAACGGCAACGGGGCCCCCCCCCGAGGGGTGGGCCCGTTTCCGTTTCACGTGAAACAGAGTGCGCTGCCTACTGCTCACCGATGAAGGCTTCGAGGTCGCGGAGGATCGCGGCCTTCGGCTTGGCGCCGACGATGGTCTTGGCGACCTCGCCGCCCTGGTAGACGTTGAGCGTCGGGATGGACATCACGCCGTACTTGGCGGCGGTGGCCGGGTTCTCGTCGATGTTGAGCTTGACGATCTCGATCTGGTCCCCGTGCTCGGCCGCGATTGCCTCCAGCGAGGGGGCGATCTGACGGCACGGACCGCACCAAGCGGCCCAGAAGTCCACCAGTACGGGCTTCTTGCTGTTGAGGACTACCTCGTCGAAGGTGTCGTCGGTCACGTTCTTCAGGTCGCCGGCCACGGCGGCCTCCTTAACTTCGCGGGGTGTGGGGTGGGGTGGGTCAGACCGCGGGGGTCTTCTCCGGTTCGGCGGCCTTCTCGTCGGCGAGTGCGGCAAGGAAGCGCTCGGCGTCGAGAGCGGCGGAGCATCCGGTACCGGCGGCCGTGATGGCCTGCCGGTAGGTGTGGTCGACGACGTCTCCGGCGCCGAACACTCCCGACAGGTTGGTGCGCGTCGAGGGCGCTTCGACCTGGAGGTAGCCCTCGTCGTCGAGGTCGAGCTGGCCCTTGAAGAGCTCGGTGCGCGGGTCGTGGCCGACTGCGATGAACAGGCCGGTCACCGGGAGCTCCGAGGTCTCGCCCGTCTTCGTGTTGCGCAGCGTCAGACCGGAGAGCTTCTGCTCGCCGTGGACCGCGGCGACCTCGCTGTCCCAGGCGAACTTGATCTTCGGGTCGGCGAAGGCACGGTCCTGCATGGCCTTGGAGGCACGCAGGGAGTCGCGGCGGTGGACGATCGTGACGGACTTGGCGAAGCGGCTGAGGAAGGTTGCTTCCTCCATCGCCGTGTCGCCGCCGCCCACTACGGCGATGTCCTGGTCCTTGAAGAAGAACCCGTCACAGGTCGCGCACCAGGAGACGCCGCGTCCGGAGAGCGCGTCCTCGTTGGGCAGGCCGAGCTTGCGGTGCTGGGAACCGGTGGTGATGATGACGGCCTTGGCGCGGTGGACCGTGCCCACCGTGTCCGTGACGGTCTTGATGTCGCCGGTCAGGTCGACTGCGACCACGTCATCGGGGATGAGCTCCGCACCGAAGCGCTCGGCCTGGGCGCGCATGTTGTCCATGAGCTCGGGGCCCATGATGCCGTCCTGGAAGCCCGGGAAGTTCTCCACGTCGGTGGTGTTCATCAGAGCACCACCGGCGGTGACGGCGCCCTCGAACACCAGCGGCTTCAGCGACGCGCGAGCCGTGTACAGGGCGGCGGTGTAACCGGCCGGCCCGGAACCGATGATGATCACATTACGGACGTCGCTCACTGGTGTCTTCCTCGTCTCTGCAGACTGCCTACTGCCTACTGGGGCCGGTTCAACGACTCTCACCCCACCCAACGGATCCTACGGGCCTTGCATTCCCGACGTGCCGCGGCATTCGGCGCGGTGTTCAGGAGCGGGCGTAGGAGTCGGTGAGGAGCAACCGTCCCTTTGTCGCAGGCGTGGCGTCGACGCAGGCCGCATCGACGACATACGCCTGCACGCGCGAGGAGTCCGTCGAGTCGGGCAGGACGACGAGGTAGGCGGCCCTTCCCTGGTAGTTGCCTTGTTCCGCGGCCAGGGGCGGAGTGCTACGGCCGGTGCCCTGCTGTACGCAGGGAGGGACGGTCGCGGTGGGTGCGCGCAGGGTGCTCCTGGGCGTGGCGGGGTCCTCGGAAGACACCTCGGGGGTCACCTGTGAGTCGACGGTCGGCTCTCTCTTCTCGCCGCCCGGGACCTCTGAAGGCTTTGCAGCGCTGAGGATGGCGTTGACGCGACCCTCCAGCGTGCTCTCCGAGAAGGTGTGTGCACTGTCCTCGGCTGCGCTGGAACTGCTGTCCGCCATCTTGGAGGCGGAATCCGAACCGTTGGGTGTCTGAACGGACTGCAGCAGGAAGACGCTCACGCCGACGACCGCTGCCCCGAAGGCCGCACCGAGCACTGCCGTGCGGCGCCGACGGCGGCCGGGACGACCACTGGGGCCGGTCGCGCCCCTGGGCCGTCCTGCCGGGCGGTCGGCCGGGGTGGTCTTCGAACCGGTGGTCTCCTCGGCAGCGGGCTCTGTTTCACGTGAAACAGAGTCGGCTTCAACGGGAGCGGTGGAATTCAGGAGTGCTTCGGCGGCGAGCGCGGCATCGATACGGCCGGCGACATCGTCGGGCATCCGCTGGGAGCCGGGCAGGGTCCCGAGAAGGCTGCGGATCTCCTCCAGAGAGGTCTGGACGTCGTCGCAGAGCGCACATCCGTCGATGTGGTCGCGGACGTCCGCCGTGCGGGAGGCGGAGAGAAGTCCCTCAGTGAGATCCGAGATCTCCGAGACGTCCGGGTGCTGATCCATGTCGGCCGTGGAAGTCACGAGCGCCCACCTCCTCCCTTCGCAGCAGCAGGATCGCTTGTCCCTGCATCTCTAGGTCCCGACGCCGGTGGGACGGATGTCCCCTGCGTGCGGTTCCTTCCCACTGTGTGGTCCCCGCTATCCCTGGCATCACCGCGCAGATGGGTGAGCATGGGGACCAGTCTCGCCCGCCCCCGCGCACAGCGGCTTTTCACGGTGCCGGTCGGGACGTCGAGGATGCGCGCGGCCTCGGCGACCGGGTAACCCTGCATGTCGACGAGCACGAGTGCGGCGCGTTGTTCCACGGGCAGTTTGGCCAGGGCGGCGAGGAGCTCGCGGTGCAGATCCTGGCGTTCGGCGGGCGCCTCGGCGGACTCGTGCGGTTCCAGGAGCTGGTCGAGCCGGTCGGCGTCGTCGACCGGGGCTGTCTTGCGAGAGGCGGCCTTGCGCGCACGATCGAGGCAGGCGTTGACGGTGATGCGGTGCAGCCACGTGGTGACCGCGGACTGGCCGCGGAAGGTGTGGGCGGCGCGGAAGGCGGATATCAGCGCGTCCTGGACCGCGTCAGCGGCTTCCTCGCGGTCGCCGAGCGTACGCAGGGCCACGGCCCAGAGCCGGTCACGATGCCGCCGCACGAGCTCGCCGAAGGCGTCCGGATCGCCTGCGACGTGCTGGGCCAGGAGATCCTGGTCGTTCGTGTCGGCGAATCTGGCGTTGTCCAACGGTGAGCCCCCTCCCCTGGTGCAGTCAGTTGGTGATCTTGATGTCCGAGACCTTGCCGCGGAATCGTCCGTCGTCGCCACCCAGCGGCAGATTGGTCAGCCAGACCAGAACGTACCGCGCCTTCACCGGTTCGTCGGGCTTGAGGGACACCTTCGTACCTGATCCGTCGGCGACCTTGGTGAAACCACCGGGAAGCGCGGGCACCGACGAGCTTTCCGTCGTCCGGAGCTCCACGGAGGTGGTGCCGCCGAGGAAGGAGACATCCACGGTCCCGACCTGCTGGACCTTGCCAAGGTCGAGAACGACCCCGGCGCCGTCCTTGAGCCTGCCGAAGTCGGCGGAGGCGTAGCCGTCCGTGTGCCAGAAGGTGGAGGAATCACCGTCGTGCACGTTCTGTATCGTGGCGGGCTTCTCCGAGCCGTCCCCGAGCGGGTCGAAGTCCCGGGCCCCGACGATGGAGACGGGCTTGCCGGCTTCGTTCTCGTTGTTGTTCTTGTCGTCTTCCGGCGTCGTCTGGGTGGTGCCCGGGTCCACGGGGTCCTTGCCCCGGTCGAGGACCGTCTCGGCCAGCTGCCAGCTGCCCAGACCGAGCGCCGCGATCAGAAGGGCGGACACGGCCCATTTCAGAACCCTGCCCGTGCGGCTCTGCAGAGGGGGCGGCGGCGCGGCCATCACGGGCTGGGTCGCCTGGTTCGGACGGGCTGACGGGCGCCCGTACGTGCCCTGCTGGTAGGTCGTGCGCTGGTACTCGGGCGGTGCGGTGAACGTCGGTTCCGGCGGCAGGATGCGCGGCATGGCCGCGACGGCCTTGGCCAGCTCGTCCGGCGTGGTGCAGGGCTGCTCCTGCCTTGAGGCGGTCGCACCGTCGTTGGCGAGCGCCCGCATGGCGATCTCGGAGAGCCCGCGGTGGACACCTGCCCGCACCTGATCGGGGGAGATCAGACCGACGCCCTTGGGAAGCCCCGAAAGTCCGTAGGCGTCGTCCTCGTAGGGCCAGCGATGGGTCAGTGCGGCATAGAGCAGCGCACCGATGGCTTCGGTGTCCGTGCGCAGCGGGCGCTCCGCGGTGATGCCGCGCAGGGCGGCGTTCACGGCGAGGCCGCGAATCCGGTACTGCCCGGTCGAGCTGCGCAGCACCGCACCGGGAGTGAGCCTCAGATGTGCGAGACCCTCACGATGAGCGGCTGCCATCGCCTGCGAGACCTGGCTGACGAGCTGGTAGGCGTCGTGGGCCTCCAGCGGTCCCGAGGCCAGCAGAGCGGTGAGCTCCGTGGCGTCCGGAAGCCATTCATGGACGACGTAGACGAGGTCGTCCTCCTCGACGGCGTCCAGCACCTGTACGAAGCGCGGGTCACCGAGCAGAGCGGAGGACCGGGCGGCGGCCAGCACGGAGCGGGCACGCGGGTGGTCGGCGGGGAGGAGGTGCACCCCGACCGCACGGCGCAGCTTCTCGTCCACGGCGCGCCAGCTGCTGAATCCGTCCAGACGGGTGACGCACTCTTCGAGGCGATAGCGTCCGGCGAGTTTGTGGCCACTGTGCACATCGGGCGCCGGGGGAATGGCGCGTGAGCCGTCCCGCCCGCTGTCCGCACGCTTGGGGCTCACGCCTGCTGTGTCCTGGGGTTCCGCGGTCCCGTCGGTCGTGGCCTCGTCCGCCTTGGCGGTCAGCGGCTCGTTGCCGCCGTTGTCGGCCACGTCGACGGCAGCCGTGCTACGTTCCGCCACCGTCGTTCCTGCCTCCCCATCCGTTGAGCGATGCCAGCCGGCTCTGCACAGTCACGCCAATTGTGCCCACACTCCGGCGCTATGCACGACACGCGGTGTCCGGCGATGGTTGTGCGGCCGGCGTCCCCTTTACCGTCCGAGCCGACCCCGGACCATGCCGACCATGCCGTTGAGTTCTTCGATGCGCATCTTCTTGGCGGCCAGGAAGAAGACTCCCAGCAGCACGATGCTGCCGCAGACCAGCGCGACGAGTGAACCGAGGGCACCCTCGCCGAGGGCGGTCAGGAGAGCGAATCCGATACCGCCGCCGACGATGGCCGCGGGCACCGCGGCCAGGCAGAGGCGGGCGTAGGTGCGCACGATGCGGGCGCCGTCCAGATCGCCGCCCAGCCGGTTGCGCAGTCGGCGCCAGGCGATGCCGACGCCCACGGCGTAGGCCAGCCCGTACGAGGCGGCCATGCCGACGACAGCCCACTGGGCCGGAAGGAGCACGTAGCAGAGGGCGGAGGCGGCTGCGTTGACCGCGGCGACGATGACGGTGTTGTAGAAGGGGGTCCGGGTGTCCTCGTACGCGTAGAAGCCGCGCAGCACGACGTACTGAACGGAGTACGGGATGAGGCCGAGGCCGAACGCCATCAGGATGAAGCCCATGGAACGGGCGGATTCGGTGCCGCTGGACGCGTACAGCAGGGTGCACATGGGCAGGCCGAGCGCCAGGAAGGTGAAGGCGACCGGCACGATGGCCACGGCCGAGTTGCGCAGTCCCTGGGAGATATCGTCGCGGACCGCACCGGGATCGTTGTCGTGGGCGGCCCGGGAGATACGGGGGAGCAGAGCGGCCATGACCGAGACGGTGATGATGGCCTGCGGCATGCCCCAGATCAGCTGGGCGTTCGAGTAGGCGAGGAAGCCGGTCCCGTCCTTGCCGGACGCGGCTTGCGCCGAGGTGGCCAGCTGGGTGACGACCAGTACGCCCGCCTGGTTGGCCAGCACGAACAGGACGGTCCACTTGGCCAGCTTGACCGTCTTTCCGAGCCCGTGGCCCCGCCAGTCGAAGCGCGGACGGAAGCGGAAGCCGGCCTCACGCAGGTACGGCAACATGGCGAGTGCCTGGACGACCAGACCGAGCAGTGTGCCGATCCCGAGGAGCCGGATGCCCTCGTCGGGGATCGTCGTGACGTCCATAGCGGACTCGCCCGAGGTGCCGTAGACCCAGATGAACAGACCGAACGTGAAGATCATGACGACGTTGTTGAGGACCGGGGTCCACATCATCGCGCCGAACTTTCCGCGGGCGTTGAGAATCTGGCCCATCACGACATGGATGCCCATGAAGAAGATGGTCGGCAGGCAGTACCTGGCGAAGGTGACGGCCACGTTGTTGGCGTCAGAGTTCCCCGCGATCGTCTGCGACATCATGCCGATCAGCCAGGGTGCCGCGAACACCGAAACGGCGACGATCACGCCCAGCGCGACCATCACGAGGGTCAGCAACCGGTTCGCGAATGCCTCGCCGCCGTCCTCGTCGTCCTTCATGGAGCGGACGAGCTGGGGGACGAACACCGAGTTCAGTCCGCCACCCACGGTAAGGATGTAGATCATCGTGGGCAGGGTGTACGCGATGGTGAAGACGTCACCGAGCACCGCCGCACCCAGGGCGGCGGTGATCACCAGGCTTCGTACGAAGCCGGTGAGCCGCGACACCAGGGTGCCGGCCGCCATCAGCGCGCTGGACTTCAGTATTCCGGAGGCCCGGCCGCCGGACTTGGGCGGGACGGGAGCCGGGGCCGGTTCGGGCTCCGGCGTACCGGACGGCCTTCCTGAGCCCTCCTGGTCGCGGAAGAGGTGAGCGAACGCGTCCGGTTCCTCGCGGTCGTCGGACGCGCGGGTGACCAGGTCGTCCACTCCGACGAACTGAGTGGTCGCCGCATTGTCACCGTACGGAAGATGGCGGGAGGGGCCGTCCGGCTCGGGGGCCGGGGTCTGGGCCCACAGACGGGGGTCCGGGGCGTACGGCGCCGCCGGCGGCTGCTGGTAGAGGGGCTGCGGCTCCTGGAACGTGCCCGGGGCCGGCGGCGGGTGCGAGGCGCGGTCGTACAGCGCTTCGGTCACCGGGTCCTGGGCCGCGAGGTCCTGAGCCTGGTAGGGATCGTGGTCGTAGGCCTGCTGAAGGTACGGATCGGGGGGCGTCGGGCTCTCGTAGCCGTCCGGAGGGACCGCCGGCCCACCGGGAGACCCACCTCCGCCCGCACCCTGGCCGCGGTCACCGTCGTACGGCGCGTTCATCGAAACCCCACCTCATCGTCCCCGGCCGACCGGCCACGACAGACATCGCTGCTCAACGGTCCACTTTCTCACCCGTTCCTGACGGGTCCCCGCTTTCCGGACCAGTGTCCGGCGTCGGGTCACTCGGCTGCTCGGGTTCGCCGCCGTTGTCCTCCGTTGTGTCGCTTGCGATGGTGCGCTTGCGGTGTGTGTACATCCTGATGCCTGCGAGGACCAGCAACAGCAGTCCGCCCGCGATGACGAGCAGCACGGTCGGCGTGACCTCGGAGATCTTCACCGTGAAGGTCATTTCTTCGCCGTACGGTGTGCCGTCCTCGGTGAACAGTCGAGCGGTGACCTGCACCTGCCCGTTGACATTGGCCGCGGCATCGAATTTCACGGACTGACTGTGACCGCCCGCGATCTTGACGGGCTGCTCCGCCACGGCGCCGCCGTCGTTGAGCTTCAGCCGGGTCGCGTTCTCCGACGTCAGCCGGAGCACCAGGTGGTCGACGCCCTGCACCAGCTTGTTCTGGACCGTGACGGGAATCGTCGCGCTCCGGCCGGACAGGGTGACGTCCGACTTCGCGATGAGCTGGACCTCGCTGGTGAGGCTACGCAGGTATGTGCGTACCGAGTCACGGTACCGCTGCGCCTCCAGGGGCCTGCCGCGCCACGACGTCGACATGGAGCGGTTGATCGCGTTCCCGAAGGGGGTCACCACCCGGTCGGGCTGGGTGAGGATGACCTGGAAGCTGTTGAGCGATTCCTTGGTGGTCCTGATGTCCTGGAACGCCTGGGTGGGGAGTTCCTGGCTGCGCAGCTTCTTCGGGTACTGGGATGACCCGGGCACCTTGGTCGTGGCCTGCGCGTCGGGCTTCTCCTCGGCCGCGGCCGTCAGGTCGATCGGCTGCGTCCAGCGCTCGTCGGTGAGCGCGCGCAGGGAGTCGGCCATCGACTGCGCCTGGGAGGCACTGGGAGTGCGCTGGGGGGCGACGACGATGCTGCGCTGCTTCTTGGGATCCTGCTCCGTGAGCGCCAGCGTCTGCGCCAGGAACCTCTGGACGGCGAGTGTGGAGTCCCCGGCGTGCGACATGTCGCCCTTGAACGCCGTCGAGAGCCGGTGGTCCGCGACGACGGCAGTGGTGCCGCCGCCGATCGGCCGGGCCGCGGTCGGTGTGTAGAGGAGGCTGTCGGATTCCCCGAGGCTGTCGCTGCGGGCGATCACGTTGTGCGCGCCGGCCGAGGTGGCGACGTCGACGATCGACGGATCGACCGCACCCTCCACCGGCCAGGCGAAGTCGGTGGACGGCTTCACGTGGAGGATGGTCTCCACCGTCGTCCCCGCCACTTCGGTGGCGGTCTGAAGGTGGCTGAGGGTGCCCGTGACTGTCTTGCCCCGGTGCGCGATCGACGCCAGATCGGGGTCGGCGAACGGCAGCGCGATCACCTTGCCGTCCTCCACCGCCGCTCCGAGCGCCGTCAGCCACTTCTTGGCGACGTCCTGGTTCGTCCCCGCGACCGTGGTGTCGCCGACCTTGATCCGGTAGTTCTTCGTCATCGCGTCGACCGTGGCGAGCAGATCCGGGTCGATGACCCAGGTCACCGGGAGCTGACGGCCCAGCGAGACCAGCTGTTCCAGCCGCCCGCCCGGAGCGAGCTCGGCCGCGAGGTCGTCGTCGGAGAAGACCGGTGTCTGCTGTTCGTCCGAGCCCGTCTCGGCGCTGACGTGCGCGGAGGCGATGAGCGGCCAGAGGTACGTCAGCTTGGTCTTGCCGTCGCTTTCCTTGGGCTGCCAGGGAAGGAAGGTGCGCTGAAGTCCCAGCACATGGTCATAGCGCGCGCGGGCGGTCTGACCAGAGAGCGAGACTCCGAGCTGGTAGACGCCCGCGTCGTCCAGCGGCAGTTTGTTGACGGGCACGGAGAACTCGAAGTCCTGGCTGATGCCCGACCGCAGATTGGCGGTCTTCAACGTGTACTTGCCGCCGAGCGGAGCCGGATCGACTCCCGGTACGTACCCGGTGCGCTTGGCGGCGTCGTCGATCGCGGTCCTGCCGGACAGCTTCGGTCCCACACGAAGATCGATCTCCGCGTTGGTGATCGTCTCCCTGCCCTTGTTCGTCAGGGTGCCGGAGACGGTGAGTGTGTCGCCTTTCACTGGCGCACTGGGGGCCAGTGTGTCGAGGGACACCGCGACGGTGCCGGCGCCGGTGGGGGCTTTCACGGGCTCCGCGGCCTGCGCCGCAGGCGCTGTGGGACCGCTGAGGAGGCCCGCCAGCAGCGGCGCCCCGATGAGCAAGGAGGCCGTACGCCGCAGCCACCGGCGGGCAGGAGCGGGACTCATCCCCTGAAAGTCTGCCGCCTCGGCCACGCGCCTACCCGTCCCTCGTCGTCGTCACTGCTGTCGATCGTTGTCGGTCCTTGCGTCCCCGCATGGTAACGATGTGCGCCGGAGCTAAGTGCTGGGGACTGCGCCACATGATCGGGAGAGTCTCGCAGGGTCCGAAGAAACGATGACGCCCGGGCCGGTCGGTGCACGTACCCTTTTCTGTTGTGCCGAATGCCAACGAAGACAACGCCAGTGCACTGAGCCAGGTGCAGCACCGCGCAGTCAGTGAACTGCTGCGAGTGTCCCCGGTCGCCGACGACCTCGCCCGCCGATTCCAGGAGGCTGGATTCAGCCTCGCCCTGGTCGGTGGCTCGGTCCGTGACGCGCTGCTCGGCAGGCTTGGGAACGACCTGGACTTCACGACCGACGCCCGCCCCGAGGACGTACTCAAGATCGTCCGGCCGTGGGCGGACTCGGTGTGGGAGGTCGGAATCGCCTTCGGCACCGTCGGGTCCCAGAAGGACGGATACCAGGTCGAGGTCACGACGTACCGGTCGGAGGCGTACGACAGGGCCTCGCGCAAGCCCGAGGTCTCCTACGGCGACTCCATCGAGGAAGACCTCGTACGGCGGGACTTCACGGTCAACGCGATGGCTGTCGCTCTGCCGCAGAAGGAGTTCATCGACCCGCACGACGGCCTGAAGGACCTCGCGGAGCGCGTGCTGCGCACCCCGGGAACCCCGGAGGAGTCCTTCTCCGACGACCCGCTGCGCATGCTGCGTGCGGCGAGGTTCGCCGCACAGTTGGACTTCGAGGTGGCCCCCGACGTCGTCGCGGCGATGACCGACATGTCTGGGCGCATCGAGATCGTCTCGGCCGAGCGGGTCCGCGAAGAGCTCAACAAACTGCTCGTCTCCGCACACCCGCGCAAGGGACTGGGGCTGCTGGTCGACACAGGTCTGGCGGACCACGTGATGCCGGAGCTTCCCGCCCTGCGGCTGGAGAGTGACGAGCATCACCGCCACAAGGACGTCTACGAGCATTCGCTCACCGTCCTTGAGCAGGCCATCGACCTGGAAGAGGACGGGCCCGACCTCGTCCTTAGGCTCGCCGCTCTGCTGCACGACATCGGGAAGCCGCGGACGCGTCGCTTCGAGAAGGACGGCCGGGTCTCCTTCCACCACCACGAGGTGGTCGGCGCGAAGATGACCAAGAAGCGGATGACCGACCTCAAGTACTCCAACGACATGGTCAAGGACGTCTCGAAGCTCGTGGAGCTGCATCTGCGCTTCCACGGCTACGGCGATGGGGAGTGGACCGATTCGGCGGTCCGCAGGTACGTGCGCGACGCCGGTCCCCTCCTGGAGCGTCTGCACAAGCTGACGCGGTCGGACTGCACCACGCGCAACAAGCGCAAGGCGAACGCTCTCTCGCGGACCTATGACGGCCTTGAGGAGCGCATCGCCCAGTTGCAGGAGCAGGAGGAGCTCGATTCGATCCGGCCCGACCTGGACGGCAACGAGATCATGGAGATCCTGGCGGTCGGTCCGGGGCCAGTGATCGGTAAGGCGTACACGTTCCTGCTGGAGCTGCGGCTGGAGAACGGGCCGATGGAGCGCGATGCGGCCATCGCCGCTCTCAAGGAGTGGTGGGCGGCGCAGAGCTAGCCGCTGCCGGTGCCGGTCATGTTTCACGTGAAACATGACCGGCACCGGATGGGTCGAGGGCGCTGTTTCACGTGAAACAGCGCCCTCGGCGTTATTCGGAGCCCCCGACATTCAGCGCCCTCGAACATGGAGCCCCGCGACGCTATGGAGACTCGCTCAGCACTCCCCTGACGTGCCTCCACCGCAACATCGCCACGGCGACGGACGCGTAGAGCACGGCCACCCCGATCACCACGGTGACCGATCGCCCGTCAGCGGGCAGCAGCAGAGCGGACGCCCCCGCCGCGCCGACGAAGCCGACATTGAACAGCACGTCGTAGAGGGAGAAGACCCTGCCGCGGAAGGCGTCGTCCACGGAGGTCTGCACCACCGTGTCCGTGGTGATCTTCGCTCCCTGCGTGACGAGCCCGAGCACGAATGCCGCGATCAGTATCGGTCCGAGCGCGAAGGGCAGCGCCAGCGCCGGCTCCAGGACAGCGGCGGCGCCCGCGCACAGGGCCATCCAGCCGTACCGGCCCAGACGCCCCACGGCCCAGGGAGTCACCACCGCGGCCACGAAGAACCCCGTCGCGGAAGCGCCCAGGGCCAGCCCCAGCAGAGCCAGCCCATCGGACTCGGTGTCGGACCACGCGTACCGGCACAGCATCAGCACCATCACAGTCAGCGCCCCGTAGCAGAAGCGCATCACCGTCATGGCGGCCAGAGCGCGGGCAGCGTCCTTCCGCTCGGCCAGATGGCGCAGCCCGGCGGCGAGGCCGCGGGCGGTGATGACCAGTGCCTCACGGACCCGCAGACGGCTCGCGTCCTCGTCGGGACCGAGCAGCCGCCGGGGCAGGCTCAGGGAAGTCACGGCCGAGATGAGATACAGCGTCGCGCCCAGCAGGACCACCGCGGCATCGGACCCGTCGGCCAGCAGGCGCACGGCGAAGGCGAGGCCGCCGCCCGCAGCCGCTGCCAGCGTGCCGGCCGTCGGTGAGAGGGAGTTGGCGACGACGAGCCGGTCGGCGTCGACAACGCGTGGGAGGGCCGCCGAAAGCCCGGCGAGCACGAAGCGATTGACCGCTGTGACGCAGAGGGCGGAGACGTAGAAGAGCCAGCTGGGTACGGAGCTGAGAATCAGCAAGGCCGTGCAGCAGGCGAGGGCTGCCCGCAGCAGATTCCCGTACAGGAAGACCTGACGGCGTGGCCAGCGGTCCAGGAGGACGCCGGCGAAAGGGCCCACCAGTGAGTACGGCAGCAGCAGCACCGCCATGGCGGAGGCGATGGCGCCGGGCGTCGCCTGGTTCTCCGGGGAGAAGACGACGTGCGTGGCCAGAGCGACCTGATAGACGCCGTCGGCCGACTGGGACAGAAGCCGTACGGCGAGAAGACGACGGAAGTTCCGAAGGCGCAGGAGTACGCGCAGATCACGCACGACAGGCATGTGAGCAAGCGTCACACACGTTGAGGGTCCCTGGGCGGATTGCCCAGGGACCCTCAACGTGTGGATGGGGAGAAGCGGCTACTGCTCATCGCCCCGGTGATGCTGTGCGCCGTGAACGGCTGCTCAGCGCTCGACCTCGCCCGCGATGAACTTCTCGACGTTGGCCGCGGCCTCGTCGTCGAAGTACTGCACCGGCGGGGACTTCATGAAGTACGAGGACGCGGAGAGGATCGGGCCGCCGATGCCGCGGTCCTTGGCGATCTTCGCTGCGCGCACGGCGTCGATGATGACACCCGCGGAGTTCGGGGAGTCCCACACCTCGAGCTTGTACTCAAGGTTCAGCGGAACGTCACCGAAGGCACGGCCCTCGAGGCGCACGTACGCCCACTTGCGGTCGTCCAGCCAGGCCACGTAGTCCGACGGACCGATGTGGACGTTGTCCGCACCCAGCTCGCGGTCGCGGATCTGCGAGGTGACGGCCTGCGTCTTCGAGATCTTCTTGGACTCCAGGCGCTCACGCTCGAGCATGTTCTTGAAGTCCATGTTGCCGCCGACGTTCAGCTGCATGGTGCGGTCCAGGACGACACCGCGGTCCTCGAAGAGCTTCGCCATCACGCGGTGCGTGATGGTGGCGCCGACCTGGGACTTGATGTCGTCGCCGACGATCGGGACACCGGCCTCGGTGAACTTGTCCGCCCACTCCTTGGTGCCGGCGATGAAGACCGGGAGGGCGTTGACGAACGCGACCTTGGCGTCGATGGCGCACTGCGCGTAGAACTTCGCAGCGACCTCGGAACCGACGGGCAGGTAGCAGACGAGGACGTCGACCTGCTTGTCCTTGAGGACCTGGACGATGTCGACCGGGGCCTCGGCCGACTCCTCGATCGTCTCGCGGTAGTACTTGCCCAGACCGTCATGGGTGTGGCCGCGCTGAACGGTCACGCCCGTGTTCGGCACATCGGCGATCTTGATGGTGTTGTTCTCGCTGGCGCCGATGGCGTCCGCGAGGTCGAGGCCGACCTTCTTCGCGTCGACATCGAAGGCGGCGACGAACTCGACATCGCTGACGTGGTACTCGCCGAACTGGACGTGCATCAGACCGGGCACCTTGCCGGCCGGATCGGCGTCCTTGTAGTACTCGACGCCCTGAACCAGCGAGGCGGCGCAGTTGCCCACGCCAACGATTGCTACGCGAACCGAACCCATGCCGATTGCTCCCTGTGTGTTCTCGGTGTTCCCCGTCGGACCTTGCGGACCTGCGGGGGTTTTCACTTGGTGGTGTCGTCGGACGGATCCGGCCGGGTGGAATCCCGGTGCCGGGGCAGGCCGCCCGTCTCTCCTGATGTGTCCTGTTGAGCAGAACCTTCGGTCGAGGACCTTCGCTGATCCCGTCCCGACCGCTCGCTCTCGATGAGCTCGTTCAGCCAGCGCACTTCGCGCTCCACGGACTCCATGCCGTGTCGCTGCAGCTCAAGCGTGTAGTCGTCGAGTCGTTCACGGGTGCGGGCGAACGAGGCGCGCATCTTCTCGAGACGCTCCTCGAGCCTGCTGCGGCGACCCTCCAGCACACGCATCCGCACTTCCCGCTCCGTCTGCCCGAAGAAGGCGAAACGAGCCGCGAAGTGCTCGTCCTCCCAGGCGTCCGGGCCGGTGTGCGAGAGCAGCTCCTCGAAGTGCTCCTTACCTTCTGCCGTCAACCGGTAGACGATCTTGGCCCGGCGTCCTGCGAGTGAAGACGCGGGAGCGACCGCCCGGCCCGTGGTGGGAGGAAGGTCTGCCGGAGCATTTCCCGGTTCTTCGATCAACCAGCCATGGGCGACCAGCGTCTTGAGGCAGGGGTAGAGAGTGCCGTAACTGAAGGCGCGAAAGATCCCCAGCGAGGTGTTGAGGCGCTTGCGCAGCTCGTACCCATGCATCGGGGATTCGCGGAGCAGGCCGAGTACGGCGAATTCGAGGATGCCTGAGCGTCTGCTCACCTTCGCCTGCCCTTCCTTCTCCGTGTGCTCCCGCGGAGCTCTTGAGTGGAACGTATGCCGTGCTGATGTATCGACTCGATACATCAGCACGATAGATTGGTCGGCCCGCTTCGACAAGGGCGACCTTCGTGAGCGGCGTCACATCACCAATTCGTAGGAAGCGACTTGCGTTATTTGGGGTGAAGTTCGGCGCTAGGTGTGTTTTGACCGTGCGTACTCTGGGCGGGATGCAGACCACCGGGAACCGTGTGGCGCTCCCGAGCGTCAGTCTTCGCGGACTGCCGGATGCACTGCGGGTGAGCCCTCCGCAGGGTTTGTCCGTAATTCGGGGGGACCGGATCTCAACTGCCGCTTCCAGGCGCTCTCGCCTGCCCGAGGAGTAGTCGTTCGATGAGCGAGCACCGTCGCAAAACGTCCCAGCCGCAAGGTGGCGGACGCGCAGCGGCCAGACGAGCCGCCCAGCCTGCAGGACGTCGCGCAACACCGTCACGCAGCGTAACCAACGAATCACCGTCCGACTCGTACGGCGAGGAACGCCAGTACGGAAGTCGTGCCGAGGCCCGTCGCGCTGCCCAGCGCGGCGGGGGACGCCGAAGAGGCGCCGAAGAGCTCAGCTCCGGAGCCGGAGGCGCCGGCCGCCGTCGTGGCGGAAGCGGTGGAGGCGGCCACGACGGCCCTGGCCGAGGCCGGGGCGGCGCAGGTGGCGCCCCGGGCAAGAAACGCTTCATCGACTACCCGCGCTCCGGGAAGTACGGCTTCCGCCGCTGGGTGCCGTCCTGGAAGCTCGTCTCCGGTGTGTGTCTCAGCTTCCTCGGTCTTCTGATGGGCGTGGCCGGAGTCGCGTACGCGATGGTCGAGAAGCCGAAGGTCAGTCTCGCAGCCACGGCCCAGAACAACGTTTACTACTGGGCCGACGACACGCAGATGGTCGCCACCGGTGGTGAGGTCAACCGCCAGGTGATCAGCTACGCGCAGATCCCGGAGGCGATGCGCAACGCCGTCATCTCGGCCGAGAACAAGACGTTCGAAGACGACAAGGGCATCGACCCCATGGGTATCGCCCGAGCCCTGTTCAACATGGCCAAGGGTGGTGAGACCCAGGGCGGCTCGACCATCACCCAGCAGTACGTGAAGAACTCGATGCTCACCCAGGACCAGACCGTCAGCCGGAAGTTCAAGGAGCTCTTCATCACCCTCAAGGTCGGTGGGCAGATGGAGAAGCAGGACGTCATGGCCGGCTACCTCAACGTCTCGTACTACGGCCGGGGCGCCTGGGGTCTGCAGGCCGCGGCCCGCACGTACTACAACAAGGACGCGAAGGACCTGGACCCGAGCCAGTGCGCTTTCCTGGCCACTCTGCTCAAGGGCGCGACCTACTTCGACCCGGCGGGTGTTCCCGAGGTCGACTCGGTGAAGGCCACGAAGGAGAAGAACAGGGAGCGGGCGGAGGACCGCTGGAGGTGGATCCTCAACGAGGAGGTCAAGGACGGCAGGATGGAGGAGGCGGAGCGCGCCACGTACGACGAGTTCCCCATGCCGCTGCCGCCGCGGAAGGACGCGCAGCTCGGCGGTCAGACCGGCTACCTGGTCGACCTCGCCAAGTCGTACGTCCTCAATAACACCGACATCACCTCGGCCGAACTCGCCCAGGGCGGCTACGAGATCCACACGACCTTCGACGAGGACAAGGTCAACCAGCTCAAGAAG
The DNA here is from genome assembly GCF_053617235.1 of Streptomyces sp. NPDC055749. Lineage (NCBI taxonomy): Bacteria > Bacillati > Actinomycetota > Actinomycetes > Kitasatosporales > Streptomycetaceae > Streptomyces > Streptomyces sp. NPDC055749. The sequence goes on from NZ_JBSHFH010000002.1 coordinate 16,355, forward strand.
GCCGTCGAGGACGTCGACAAGGCGAACATCGACGCGAAGAAGCGCCCAGAGAAGGACACCCACGTCCAGTTCGGTGGCGCGTCGGTCGACCCGGCCACCGGTGCCATCGTGGCCACGTACGGCGGGCGGGACGCGACCAAGCACTACACCAACAACGCCGATCCGACCGGTGCGCAGGTCGGATCGACCTTCAAGCCCTTCGTGCTGGCAGCGGCGATGAAGTACGGGAAGCGCAACCCCGCCCTCGACGCGGAACAGAGCGAGTCGGAGCGTACGCCGGTCTCCCCCAAGAGCATCTACAACGGCGACAACCTGCTGAAGATCACGCAGTACAACGGCGATGTGTGGCAGAACGAGAAGGGGGAGCAGTGGCGGCAGACCAATGACGGCGATCAGTCCTACGGCGATATCGATCTGCGTTACGCCATGCAAGAGTCCGCCAACTCCCCTTACGTGCAGCTCGGTATGGACGTCGGCACCGACAAGGTGAAGGACGTGGCCATGGACGTCGGGCTGCGCGACGACGACTACATGGCGGACTCGAAGGTTCCGTCGTTCTCCATCGGTACGTCATCGCCGAGCGCCATCCGGATGGCAGGCTCGTACGCGACGTTCGCCACCAGTGGCATCCAGCGCGAACCCTTCTCGGTCACCGAGGTGAAGAAGAAGGGCTCGCCGGTCTTCCAGCACGAGTCGAAGAAGAAGCGTGCGCTCGACCCGATCATCGCGGACAACGTCACCGATGTGCTGAAGAACGTCGTGGAGAAGGGGACGGGTACGCCGGCCAAGCTGCCCGGCCGCGATGTGGCGGGCAAGACGGGTACGACGGACGGGAACAGGTCGGCGTGGTTCGTCGGCTACACCCCGCAGCTGTCCACCGCCATCAGCATGTTCCGCCTGGACGACAACGAGAAGAACACGAAGCGCGAGTTCCTCGAGATGTACGGCACCGGTGGTGAGGAGCAGATCCACGGTGCCTCGTTCCCGGCGCAGATCTGGCACGACTACATGGCCGCGGCGATGAAGGGCCAGAAGGTCATCAACTTCCCGAAGCCGCAGCCGTGGGGCGACAAGATGTACGGCGGCGGTGCGGCCAGCCCGACGCCTACGCCGACCGTCACCGCTTCGCCGACGCCGTCTCCCACGCCGTCGACCATGTCGCCGACGCCGACGCCGTCTTCCCCGTCCCCCACGCCGAGTAACACCTGCGGCATCTGGGGCTCGGAGGACTGCAAGAACAACGGCGGTACCAACACCGGTACGGACACCGGCGGGACGACCACCGAGGGAACGACCGACGGAACCGATACGGGCGGGACCACCGACGGAACCGACACGACCGGCACAACGGGCGAAACGACGACCGACGGCAGCGGGAACGGCGGGAACGGAAACGGGAACGGTGGGTTCTTCGGGGGCGGTGGATAGCCCCCGTAGGACAGCGCCCGGCGACGGGCCTGCCTGAGAGACGACGGCGAGGGCCGCCGCACCCACCAGGTGCGGCGGCCCTCGCCGTGTCCCGGGGCGGGCCACGCCTCGCGCACAGCCCCGTACGGCAGGATGTGCGGCATGCCAAGCGCAGAAGACACGAGCGTGCATCCGGAACGGCCCGTCGTACGGCCCACGCACGAGGACGAGATCGCCGCGGCCGGCAGCGAGCTGATCGGCGGGCGAGTGGGCCGCTGGGCGCTGCTCGGCAAGAGCCCGCTGACTCCCGTACGGGTCATCGCGCTGGTCGCGATCGGCATGTTCGCGCTCGGCATGGTGCAGAAGATCCCCTGCTACGAATGGGCCTGGTTCAGGGGCACCACCTCGCAGTACACGCACGCCTGCTACTCCGACATTCCGCATCTGTACATCGGACGCGGCTTCGCCGAAGGGCTCGTGCCGTACTTCGACCGGCTCACCGGTGACATGCAGTACCTCGAGTACCCGGTCCTGACCGGCCTGTTCATGCAGGTCGCGTCATGGCTGACGCTGACGCCCGACAGCGACCCCGTGCAGCAGCGCGAGCAGATGTACTGGATGGTCAACGCGGGCATGCTGATGGTCTGCGCCGTCATCACCGCGGTGTGCGTCGCCCGTACGCACCGGCGCCGCCCCTGGGACGGCCTGCTGGTCGCCCTGGCGCCCGCCCTGGCACTCACCGCCACGATCAACTGGGACCTGCTGGCCGTCGCCCTGACGGCCGCGGCGATGCTCATGTGGTCCAGGGGGCGCGCCCTCGCGTTCGGCATCCTCATCGGCCTGGCGACGGCCGCCAAGTTCTACCCCGCGCTGCTGCTCTGGCCGGTCCTGCTGCTGTGCTGGCGGGCCGCGAAGTGGAAAGCGTTCTTCCATGCGGTGCTGGGCGCGGGAGCCGCCTGGCTGCTGGTCAATCTGCCCGTGATGGTGTTCGCCCCCGAAGGCTGGAAGAAGTTCTACACCTTCAACCGGGAACGGCCGCTCGACTTCGGTTCCTTCTGGCTGATCATCACCCAGCGCACGGGCCTCGCCATCGACGTCGACACGGTGAACATGGGGTCGACGCTGCTGATGGTGGTGGCGGTCCTGGCGCTGGCGGGGCTGGCTCTGGCCGCCCCCCGCAGGCCGCGTTTCGCACAGCTCGCGCTTCTACTGGTCGCGGCCTTCGTCCTGACCAACAAGGTGTATTCGCCCCAGTACGTGCTCTGGCTCATTCCGCTCGTCGCGCTGGCCAGGCCGCGCTGGCGTGACTTCCTCATCTGGCAGGCGTGCGAGTGCATGTACTTCCTGGGGATCTGGCTGTACCTCGCGTACACGACGAGCGGCGACAAGCACCAGGGGCTGCCCGAGGAGGGCTATCAGATCGCGATCGTCCTGCATCTGCTGGGGACGCTGTACATCTGCGCCGTCGTCGTCCGGGACATCCTCATGCCCGAACGCGACCCGGTACGACGTGACGGGTCCGACGATCCGTCGGGCGGCGTGATCGACAACGCGCCGGACGTGTTCGTACTCGGAGAGGCGCCGCACCAGGCACGGCACGCGGCGCACGCGGTCGAGGGGCCGCGTGTGGAGTGGGGTGTCGCACGAGGACCGGCCGCCGACTGAGGCGCGGCGGGCCGGTCCTCTCGGGGCGGCCGGGTCTCTCAGAGCACCGGGTCCCGCACGTCGGAGGGTCTCAGGTCACCGGTCGACGAGGCGGTCGAACTGGGTGGTCGTGTGGCGCAGATGGGCCACCAGTTCGTCGCCGACCTTCGGCTCCTGGGCGTCCGACGGCACGAACAGGATCGACACCTGCATGTGCGGAGGCTCCGCGAACCAGCGCTGCTTGCCCGCCCAGACGAACGGTGAAAGGTTCCGGTTGACCGTGGCCAGGCCGGCGCGGGCGACTCCCTTGGCCCGCGGCATCACGCCGTGCAGGGCCTTGGGAGCCTCCAGGCCGACGCCGTGGGACGTACCGCCGGCCACGACGACCAGCCAGCCGTCGGACGCCGCCTTCTGCTGGCGGTAGCCGAAACGGTCACCCTTGACGACGGGCGTGACATCGAGGACGGCGCCCCGGTATTCCGTCGCCTCGTGATCGCCGAGCCAGAGCCGCGTACCGATGCGGGCGCGGAAACGGGTCTGCGGGAACTGCTGCTGCAGCCGCGCCAGTTCCTCGGACCGCAGATGGCTGACGAACATGGTGTGCAGCGGCAGCCGGGCCGCGCGCAGCCGGTCCATCCAGCCGATGACCTCCTCGACCGCGTCCGAGCCGTCGGTGCGGTCCAGCGGAAGATGCAGGGCGAAGCCTTCGAGCCGTACGTCCTCGATGGCGGCGTGCAGCTGCCCCAGCTCCTCCTCCTTCACACCGTGGCGCTTCATCGAGCTCATGCACTCGATGACGACCCGCGCACCCACGAGGGCGTGAACACCGTCCACGGAGGAGACCGAACGGATGACGCGGTCGGGCAGCGGCACCGGCTCCTCACCCCGCCGGAAGGGAGTGAGGACGAGCAGGTCGCCGCTGAACCAGTCCTTGATACGAGCTGCCTCGTAGGTGGTTCCGACGGCGAGGGTGTCGGAGCCGAACCGGATCGCCTCGTCGGCGAGCCGCTCGTGGCCGAAGCCGTAACCGTTGCCCTTGCAGACCGGTACGAGGCCGGGGAACTGGTCGAGCACGGACTTCTGGTGCGCCCGCCAGCGCGCGGTGTCTACGTAGAGGGAGAGCGCCATGGCCGGCCCGGAACCTTTCTTGTGGCTGCGGTGTATCAGAGGTATGCGGAACGTGCTGAAGCATCCATTGAAGCGAAAGACGTCAGCGGCGCGACATGTAGATGTCGAGTGCCTTGTGCAGCAGCTTGTTGAGCGGGAAGTCCCACTCGCCTACGTACTCGACGGCTTCCCCGCCGGTGCCGACCTTGAACTGGATCAGGCCGAAGAGATGATCGGTCTCGTCCAGCGAGTCGCTGATGCCGCGCAGGTCGTAGACCGTCGCACCCATCGCGTACGAGTCGCGGAGCATGCGCCACTGCATCGCGTTCGAGGGCCGGACCTCACGCCCGATGTTGTCGGACGCTCCGTACGAGTACCAGACGTGCCCGCCGACGACGAGCATCGTCGCCGCGGAGAGGTTCACCCCGTTGTGCCGCGCGAAGTACAGCCGCATGCGGTTGGGGTCCTCGGAGTTGAGGACCTTCCACATGCGCTGGAAGTAGGAGAGGGGGCGCGGCCGGAAGCGGTCGCGCACGGCGGTGATCTCGTACAGCCGCTGCCATTCGGCAAGGTCCTCGTAGCTGCCCTGGACGACCTCGACACCGGCCTTGTCGGCCTTCTTGATGTTGCGGCGCCACAGCTGGTTGAAGCCCTTGAGGACGTCTTCGAGGGAGCGGTTGGCCAGCGGCACCTGGAAGACATAGCGGGGCTGTACGTCACCGAAGCCGGCGCCGCCGTCCTCGCCCTGCTGCCAGCCCATCTTGCGCAGCCTGTCCGAGACCTCGAAGGCGCGGGGCTCGATGTGAGTGGCCTCGACATCGCGCAGACGCTTCACGTCGGGGTCCTGGATACCGGACTTGATCGCGGCCGAGTCCCAGCGCCTGATGACGACGGGCGGGCCCATCTTCACGGAGAAGGCGCCCTGCTGCTTGAGGTGGGCAAGCATCGGCTGGAGCCAGTCGTCCAGGTTCGGGGCGTACCAGTTGATGACCGGGCCCTCGGGGAGGTATGCGAGATACCGCTTGATCTTGGGCAGTTGGCGGTACAGGACCAAGCCGGCGCCGACCATCTCGCCGCTCTTGTCGAACCATCCCAGGTTCTCCGAGCGCCATTCGGTCTTCACGTCAGCCCACGCCGGGACCTGGCAGTGACTGGCCGAGGGCAGGCTCTGGATGTACGCCAGATGCTGTTCTCGGCTGATGGTCCTCAGGGTCAGGCTCATGCGGGGCGCTCCTCGGCAGGTGTGTCCCCATCGGTCAGGGGCTCCGGCTCTCGCGCCGAAGCCTACTGTGACCGAGGAGCGCCCCGTCTGGCACTACGGGACCGGGCTCGGCACCCGGGTGAGAGAGCTCTCAGCCGATCACGCCGCCGAAGAGGCCGCCGTGAGCCATACCGAGGAAGAACCCGATGGCCGATGCGCCGAGTCCGACGATCAGCGGGAACCTCTCGCGTGTGGTCACCGAGACGTACTGCCCGTAGGCACCCGTAAGGATTCCGATCAGTCCGGCCCACGAGCTGATCAGGTGCAGGTTGTGGAACATCGCCGTCACGAAGGCGACGGCACCCAGCACCAGGGTCACCGCCATCAGGCCGTCCTGGAGTGGATGAGCCTTGCCGTCCGTGGCGAAGAGGGAGACGGAAGAACGGGGTCGCACTGCGTGTGCCATGGAGAACCTCCCGGCCTGAAGGCGGCGCACTGTAGCGCCGCTCACACCCGATGTGTACAGATTGCGTCCTCTGAGCACCGGATTTCAACCGGAAGCCCCTCTGCGGGTAGTCTGGACGGTCTGCACCTGTGTCTGCCCTGAGCCGGCTAGGCGGCACCCTCTCCATGTGAGGGCGTTGTCAGTGGCGGCTGTTTTACTCGGAGACACAAGTGCTCAACGCATCACGACCCTCCTGCCACGGAACGACCGTGGCCGCTGAGTCCAAAGGAGGTGGGTTCCACATGCGTCACTACGAGGTGATGGTCATCCTCGACCCCGATCTCGAGGAGCGCGCAGTCTCCCCGTTGATCGAGAACTTCCTCTCCGTTGTCCGTGAGGGCAACGGAAAGGTTGAGAAGGTCGACACCTGGGGCCGTCGTCGTCTCTCTTACGAGATCAAGAAGAAGCCTGAGGGCATCTACTCGGTCATCGACCTGCAGGCAGAGCCCGCAGTCGTCAAGGAGCTCGACCGACAGATGAACCTGAACGAGTCGGTCCTCCGGACCAAGGTCCTCCGCCCCGAGACCCACTGAGCTTCTAGCTCAGCGGTCATCGGGTTCGAGTAGCAGCAAGCAGCCAGAAGCAATCCCCGCCGAGAGGTTCACCCATGGCAGGCGAGACCGTCATCACGGTCGTCGGCAATCTCGTCGACGACCCCGAGCTGCGCTTCACCCCGTCCGGTGCGGCGGTCGCGAAGTTCCGTGTCGCGTCCACTCCCCGCATCTTCGACCGTCAGACCAATGAGTGGAAGGACGGTGAGGGCCTGTTCCTCACCTGCTCGGTCTGGCGTCAGGCGGCGGAGAACGTCGCGGAGTCGCTCCAGCGAGGCATGCGCGTCGTCGTGCAGGGCCGGCTGAAGCAGCGGTCCTACGAAGACCGTGAGGGCGTCAAGCGCACGGTCTACGAGCTGGACGTCGAGGAAGTCGGCCCCAGCCTGAAGAGCGCCACGGCCAAGGTCACCAAGACCACGGGTCGCGGTGGCCAGGGCCAGGGCGGCCAGGGTGGATACGGCGGTGGCCAGCAGGGCGGCGGCAACTGGGGCGGCGGTCCCGGTGCCGGCGGCCAGCAGGGCGGCGGCGGTGCTCCCGCCGACGACCCGTGGGCCACCGGCGCGCCGGCAGGCGGCCAGCAAGGCGGGGGTCAGCAGGGCGGCGGAGGCAGCTGGGGCGGAAGCTCCGGCGGCTCCGGTGGATCTGCTGGTTCCGGCTCTGGCGGCGGCTACTCGGACGAGCCGCCCTTCTAGGGCAGCTCGTACCCCCACTTCTTGATCACACAGGAGAAACACCATGGCGAAGCCGCCTGTGCGCAAGCCTAAGAAGAAGGTCTGCGCGTTCTGCAAGGACAAGACCCAGTACGTGGACTACAAGGACACGAACATGCTGCGGAAGTTCATTTCCGACCGTGGCAAGATCCGTGCCCGCCGCGTTACCGGCAACTGCACGCAGCACCAGCGTGACGTCGCCACGGCAGTCAAGAACAGCCGTGAGATGGCGCTGCTGCCCTACACGTCCACCGCGCGATAAGGGGAGGGTGACCGAATCATGAAGATCATCCTCACCCACGAGGTCTCCGGCCTCGGTGCTGCAGGCGACGTCGTTGACGTCAAGGACGGGTACGCCCGTAACTACCTGGTTCCGCGTGGCTTTGCCATCCGCTGGACCAAGGGTGGCGAGAAGGACGTGGCGCAGATCCGCCGCGCCCGCAAGATCCACGAGATCGCGACGATCGAGCAGGCCAACGAGATCAAGGCCAAGCTCGAGGCCGTCAAGGTTCGTCTGGCTGTTCGCTCCGGCGACGCCGGCCGTCTCTTCGGCTCCGTCACCCCGGCCGACATCGCCTCGGCGATCAAGGCTGCCGGTGGTCCGGACGTCGACAAGCGTCGCGTTGAGCTCGGCTCGGCGATCAAGACGCTCGGCGGACACCAGGTGTCCGTGCGTCTGCACCCCGAGGTCGCTGCGAAGCTCGGCATCGAGGTCGTTGCTGCCTAAGGGCACAGCTCAGCAGAGCTAGGTGAAGGGCCGCACCCCTGGGTGCGGCCCTTCGTCGTTCCTCGGATCGGGTCGGATCGGAACAGGTCGGAACGTCTCGCGTGGGGCCTGTTTCACGTGAAACAGGCCTCATCGGCCCTTGGTCAGCGCGTGGCGCCGGTGACGATCCACCGTCCCGAGCGGGCGCGCAGCCAGAGCGTCACCAGCCGGACCGTCATCATCAAGGTCATCGCCCACCAGAGGGCGGTGAGGCCACCGCCGAACGCGGGGACCAGAAGGGCGACCGGGGCGAAGACCGCCAGAGTGAGCAGCATCGCCCAGGCGAGATAGCGGCCGTCCCCGGCTCCCATCAGGACCCCGTCCAGGACGAAGACCACGCCGGCGATCGGTTGCGAGAGCGCCACCACCAGCAGAGCGGGGAGCAGTGTGTCCTGCACGGACTGGTCGCTGGTGAAGAGCGGGATGAACAGGGGACGCGCCAGCACGATCAGCACGCCCAGCACCACGCCGGACATGATTCCCCACTGGACCATGCGGCGGCATGCCTCGCGTGCGCCCTTGGCGTCGTTCGCGCCGAGATAGCGGCCGATGATGGCCTGTCCGGCGATGGCGATGGCGTCTAGGGCGAAGGCTGTGAGGCTCCACAGCGACAGGATGATCTGGTGGGCGGCGATGTCCACGTCGCCGAGGCGGGCCGCCACAGCGGTGGCGATCATCAGGACGGCGCGCAGCGACAGCGTACGGACCAGCAGGGGTACACCTGCTTGTGCGCTGGCTCTGATGCCGGCGGCATCGGGTCGCAGGGAAGCCCCGTGGCGTCTGGCACCTCGGACGACCACGACGAGATAAGCGGCGGCCATGCCGACCTGGGCGATCACGGTGCCCCAGGCGGATCCGGCGATGCCGAAGCCTGCGCCGTAGACGAGCACGACGTTGAGAACGCCGTTGGCGGCGAAGCCGCCGATGGCGACATAGAGCGGCGTCCTCGTGTCCTGGAGACCGCGCAGTACACCGGTCGCCGCGAGGACGACGAGCATGGCGGGGATCCCGAGGCTGGAGATCCGCAGATACGTGGTCGCGTAAGGGGCCGCGGTATCGGAGGCGCCGAACACATCGACGAGCCAGGGGGCCGAGGGGAGGGTTACGGCGACGACCGCGGCGCCCAGCAGCAGCGCCAGCCAGATTCCGTCCATGCCCTGCCGGATCGCGGACGGCAGATCTCCCGCGCCGACCCGGCGGGCTACTGCCGCCGTGGTCGCGTAGGCAAGGAAGACGAAGACGCTCACGGCCGTCATGAGCAAGGCTGCGGCTACCCCCAGACCGGCCAGCTGGGGCGTTCCGAGATGGCCGACGATCGCGCTGTCGACCATCACGAAAAGAGGCTCGGCGACGAGTGCGCCGAAGGCGGGAACGGCGAGGGCGATGATCTCGCGGTCGTGCCGTCGGCGGCTGATCGAGGGCGTCGCGGGGGCCTTGGTCATGAGGGCCAATCTAATCTTCCACAGGTAAGAGATGCAATGCCATTGCACTCCTTACTTTGGTCACCGTCCGGAGTTCTGCTGTGCACCGTTTGCCGTGATCTTGATCTGAGGGCAAAAGAATTTCTCCCCCACAGCCGGTGGATGGAGAAACCCCAGGTCAGGGCGCTGGTCCGGGTGGAGGTATGAGTTTGTCCACAGTGCTGTCCCCCGCTCCGTGCACAGGATCCGAGGAGTTCTCCACAGCATCTGGCCCGTCGTCCACATGCCCTGTGGATAACCAGATTGGCTGACGGTGCGGAGCGGCCTACCGTGGTCCGGCGCCCGCACTCCGTTATGGCCTTGGAACCCCGCAGAACTCTTCGCGCCGGAACCGGAGTCGGGCGTCTTGTTTGTCGGTGCCGTGCCGTAAGAAAGAGTGGCACGGCTAGGTCCGCGAAGCGGACGGGAGGAGGTGGCCGGGTGAGTATCCCCGAGCCTTTGGACGACCCCTGGGCCGACACCGGTCCCAGTGACCGTCTGCCCGTTTCCCGTAAGCGCCGAGGTGACGGCAAGGGACGCGACGAACAGCACGACCGGGGGCGCGAGGACAGCTGGGACGGTGGCTCGCCCGGCTTCGAGCGTGTGCCTCCGCAGGATCTCGACGCCGAGCAGTCGGTGCTGGGCGGCATGCTGCTGTCCAAGGACGCCATCGCCGACGTCGTGGAGATCATCAAGGGCCACGACTTCTACCGCCCGGCCCACGAGACCGTCTACACGGCGATCCTCGACCTCTACGCCAAGGGCGAGCCGGCCGACCCGATCACCGTGGCGGCCGAGCTGGTCAAGCGCGGCGAGATCACCAAGGTCGGCGGAGCCCCGTATCTGCACACCCTCGTCCAGTCCGTGCCGACCGCGGCGAATGCCTCGTACTACGCGGAGATCGTCCACGAGCGGGCCGTACTGCGACGCCTCGTCGAGGCCGGCACCAAGATCACGCAGATGGGATACGCGGCCGACGGAGATGTCGACGAGATCGTCAACTCCGCCCAGGCCGAGATCTACGCCGTCACCGAGCAGCGCACCAGCGAGGACTATCTGCCGCTCGGCGACATCATGGAGGGCGCTCTCGACGAGATCGAGGCGATCGGCTCGCGAAGCGGGGAGATGACCGGTGTACCGACCGGCTTCACCGACCTCGACGCCCTCACGAACGGCCTGCACCCCGGCCAGATGATCGTCATCGCGGCCCGCCCCGCCATGGGTAAGTCCACGCTCGCCCTGGACTTCGCGCGGGCGTGCTCGATCAAGAGCAACCTGCCGAGCGTGATCTTCTCCCTGGAAATGGGCCGCAACGAGATCGCGATGCGACTCCTGTCGGCCGAGGCCCGGGTCGCGCTGCACCACATGCGCTCCGGCACGATGACGGACGAGGACTGGACGCGCCTGGCCCGCCGGATGCCGGACGTCTCGGCCGCCCCGCTCTACATCGACGACTCGCCGAACCTCTCCATGATGGAGATCCGGGCGAAGTGCCGGCGCCTCAAACAGCGCAACGACCTCAAGCTCGTGGTCATCGACTATCTGCAGCTGATGCAGTCGGGTGGTTCCAAGCGGGCCGAGAGCCGTCAGCAGGAGGTCTCGGACATGTCCCGAAACCTCAAGCTGCTCGCCAAGGAGCTGGAGCTTCCGGTGATCGCGCTCTCCCAGCTGAACCGTGGCCCCGAGCAGCGTACGGACAAGAAGCCGATGGTCTCCGACCTGCGTGAATCCGGCTCCATCGAGCAGGATGCCGACATGGTGATCCTGCTGCACCGTGAGGACGCGTACGAGAAGGAGTCCCCGCGTGCGGGCGAGGCGGACCTGATCGTGGCCAAGCACCGTAACGGTCCGACGGCGACGATCACGGTGGCCTTCCAGGGCCACTACTCACGCTTCGTGGACATGGCCCAGACCTGAGCCGGCCGGCTGGAAGGCCAAGCCCCCGGGCGGCCGGTTGATTGGTCAACCAGCTTGGTGGCAGGCCCTCTTCGGTCTGACCGTGGCGTGCGACCGCGGGTGCTTCGTGGGGCGGAAACAGGGGACCCGATCGGTCAGGAATCGAGAAGCGCCGGTGCGGGACCGCGCCTAGCATGATCGTCATGGACATCACCATTCACACCAGTTTCCTCCCGCACGACGACCCGGACGCGTCCGTGGCCTTCTACCGCGACGTCCTCGGTTTCGAGGTCCGCAACGACGTCGGACAGGGCAAGATGCGCTGGATCACGGTCGGTCCCGTCGGTCAGCCCAGCACGTCGATCCTCCTGGCGCCGCCGGCCGTCGACCCCGGAATCACCGACGACGAGCGCCGCACCATCGCCGAGATGATGGCCAAGGGCACCTACGGCTGGATCCTGCTCGCCACCCCGGACCTCGACGGCACGTTCGACAAGGTGCAGGGCGCCGATGCCGAGGTCGTTCAGGAGCCGACCGAGCAGCCGTACGGCATCCGCGACTGCGCCTTCCGCGATCCCGCGGGCAACCTGATCCGCATCCAGGAAGTTCGCTGAGCCCGCCTCCACCGCACCGCACCGCCCCGCCGCCTTGAGCGGTTGCTCCGGCTGCTCGACCGGCTCGTCCACTCCGACGGGCCGGTCGTTGCCATGAGCACCCCACCATCCACTTGGAGAAAGGGAGTTCTCTCATGTGTCACCCCTCGTGGGGACGCGCACGCGCCGAGGCTCAGCGTCTGAGCGACCTCGCGCGAATGCGTCGTGTACGGGACAGGATCGACCGGGAGTACGCGCAGCCGCTGAACGTCGAGGCGCTCGCTCACGGCGTGAACATGTCCGCCGGGGACCTCAGCCGTCAGTTCCGGCTGGCGTACGGCGAGTCGCCGTACGCGTACCTGTTGACGCGCCGCGTCGAGCGCGCGGCGGCGCTGCTGCGCAGCGGCGACCTCGACGTCACCGGGGCCACAGAACCGGTCAGGAATCGAGAAGCGCCGGCCGTCGAGCCGCAACTAGCGTGATGGTCATGGAAACCATCGCATCCGTCACCCTCGACGTGGCCGACCCCACGGCCGCCACCGACTTCTACACCACCGCCTTCGGGCTGGACACGCAGATCCGTCTGCGGGCATCCGAGGCACCCACCACCGGCTTCCGCGGGTTCACGCTGTCGCTCACGGTGTCCCAGCCGTCCACCGTCGACAGCCTGGTCGATGCCGCTGTCGCCGCCGGAGCCACCACGCTGAAGCCCGCATCGAAGTCGCTCTGGGGCTACGGCGGTGTCGTGCAGGCGCCGGACGGGACGATCTGGAAGGTCGCGACCTCCGCGAAGAAGGACACCGGCCCCGCCACCCGGAAGATCGACGAGATCGTGCTCCTGCTGGGGGTGGCGGACGTGATCGCGAGCAAGCGGTTCTACGTCGGCCAGGGTCTTGCCGTGGCGAAGAGCTTCGGCCGCGTGTACGTCGAGTTCGCTGCCGGGTCGAGCCCCGTCAAGCTGGCGCTGTACAGGCGCCGTGCGCTTGCCAAGGACGCCGGTGTCTCTCCCGACGGCACCGGATCGCACCGGCTCATGATCGGCGGCGGTGCCGGCCCCTTCACCGACCCGGACGGGTTCGCGTGGGAGGCCGTATCGTCGGCGCGCACCGCCTGATGCGTCCCTGCTGTCTGCCCTGACCACCGACGGAGCCCTGTACCCCGTAGCAAGGGCTCTCCACGAAGTGACTGGAGTAAGCATGACGAAGGCGCCGCCGCGTGAACTCGAGGAGCGGCTGCGGGACACCCGCGCGCGACTGGAGAGCGATATCGATCTCTGGGTCGCGACGTCGGGCTCCGAGGGCGGAGTCCACCTCGTCCCGCTCTCGTACCTCTGGGACGGGACCGTGTTCCTCATCTCGACGCCCCTCGCCTCGGTCACCGGCCGCAGCCTGCTCGCGGACGGCCGGGTGCGGCTCGGCCTCGGGCCGACGCGCGACGTCGTCATGGTCGACGGTGACGCCGAGCCGGTGGACATCGCGGCCCTCGGCCCCGGGGCGCGCGAGGCGTTCGCGGCCAAGACCGGTTTCGACCCGGGCGCACTCGAGGACCAGTACCAGTACTTCCGGGTTCGGCCGAGGCGCATCCAGGCCTGGCGTGAGGCGAACGAGCTGCGGGGTCGCGATCTCATGCGCGACGGCCGCTGGCTGGGCTGACTGCCGGCGGATACCGCGCAGAGAGACCGGTGAGAGGCCCGGCTCCGAGGATGAATGACCAGTGATGTCGTGACGTTCCCCCTCGCCGGGGCCGATACTCCCTGATTCCGAGGACCGTGCCTTTCCGACAGGAGAATGCCCATGCGTTTCCGCTGTCTCGCCACCACTGCCGTCCTCGCCGCCACCCTGGTGGTATCCGCCGCAGCGACCTCAACGGCCAAGTCCTCACCGGCCAAGCCCGCACCGAACGACAACTACCTCACCGACACCAAGTACGACGCCGTCTCCATCGGCATGACCCAGCAGCAGGTCGAGGACTTGATCGGGACCGATCCCAGCTGCTCCGGCACCGCGGAGGGCCTCATGTGCTGGACAGCGAACCAGTTCGTCGACCAGACGGCGACGTTCACCTTCAACGACAGTGACCGGCTGTACAAGAAGGAGAAGGGCTTCTCCTTCGCCTACGGCTGGTACACCTACGACCTGCCCCGAACGATGACCAAGGCCCAGTACGAGACGTTCGCCGTGGGCGACCTGCTGGCCGACGTCAACGCCGTCGTCGACGGCACCTCATGCACGGACATGTCGGTCGAGCACCCCAACTACCCGTCCACCAGCGGGTGGAAGACCCTGATCAAGTGCGACGGAACCGTCGATGAGTCCTACCCGGAGATCAAGTTCTACTTCACGGACGGCCGGCTGACGGACAAGACCTACTGGTCCCGCGACAGCGTCCGCTGAGGGCTGTGGCGCCGCTCAGGCGGCGAAGCCCAGGGCGAGGGCGCCGACCACCGGGGCCATGTACACCAGGGGGAAGGGGACGTGGGCGTACGAGCGGGCCCGGATCACGGTGATGACGGCGCCCGTGAAGTACAGCACCAGGCCGATACCGGCCAGGAGGCCGATGACCGGTACGAGCAGGCCGGCGAGGAGGCCCACCGCCCCTGCCGCCTTTGCCGCACCGAGCCAGACCCACCACGACCGGGGGACGCCGTAGTCGGCCAGCGGCTCCACGACCCACTTGGCGCGGGCGAGGACCGAGACGGCCGAGAAGCCGGCCATCGCGGCGGCCAGGACAGTGACGACGACGTATGCGGTTGACATCAGGAGTGCTCCCATCGGGGAGGCCGGGTGTTCCGGCCGGTTCGAGTCCGTCACTGCTATGACCCGGCGCGACACGGGAATGTGACAGGTGACCGGCAGCAATGTGTCAGCGGGGCACGATCTGCGTGACCACGGTCTCCACCAGGTCGTCGAGCTCGGTGTCGGACAGCACCCCGGGCAGCGTGAAGTGCTCCACGAGTACGCCGGTCATGGCCAGGTAGAGCACGAGGAACGTGTCGTGGTCGCCCGGCAGGCCCGCGTTCCGGTGGAAGTCGGCGCCCGCGTCGAACTCGGCGCGCACCGTCTGTGTCAGCTGGACGCGCAGGGCAGGCCGGCGGGTGGCCTCCAGGCGCAGTTCGAGCATGGCCAGATAGCCGGTGCGGTCGTCCGTCATGCGCTGGACCAGCCATCGCATCAGGGACGTGACCAGTTCTCGTGAGGGTGCGGGGCGCAGCGCCTCTTCGACCGTGGCCGGGTCCGGCGTCATGCGGCTGTTGATACGGGCGCCGGCCTGCATGAACAGGTCGTCCCGGCTGGCGAAGTAGTTGGACGACGTGCCCACCGGTACACCTGCCCGGGCGTCCACGGCGCGGAAGGTGAGTCCGCGGGCCCCTTCGTCCGCCAGCACTTCGATGGCGGCGTCGGTGAGCGCTGTCCGGCGTTCCGGATTCCTGGCCATGGGTCATCTCCTGTCGGTTCGCCCCTCCGAAAAAGAGGCTTGCGTAACCACTACATGTGAAGCACTATAGATGACGTGGTTGTGGCGCCGGGGAAAATGGCGCCGCGATCGCGGACATGCTCAGTGGCCACATGGCCACATGGCCCACGTGGAACGGGGACCACATGCGCAAGCTCACCTACTTCATCGCCTGCTCGATCGACGGTTTCATCGGGGACCCGAGTGGCGACGCAACATCGATGTACCCCTTCGTCAGTGAGGAGTTCCTCGGATTCCTCAAGGCGGAGTATCCGGAGACCGTTTCGGTCGCGGGCCGGGAGGCTCTGGGGTTCCATGACGCGAAGAACCAGCGGTTCGACACCGTGGTCCAGGGGCGCACCAGCTATCAGCTGGCGCTGGACGCCGGCATCACCAGTCCTTACGCCCAGCTCCGCGAGTTCGTCGCCTCCCGCACGCTGAAGGAATCGCCGGACGCGAACGTGGAGCTGATCTCGGAGGACCTGGTCGGCCGCGTCCGGGAACTCAAGGCGGAGAGTGGCGACCTGGGGATCTGGCTGTGCGGTGGCTCCCAGCTCGCGGGAGAGCTGATCGACGAGATCGACGAGCTCGTGATCAAGACCTATCCGCTGGTGTACGGCTCCGGCATGCCGATGTTCGGTTCGGACTTCCGGCCCACCGAGTTCACCCTCGACGGCGTGCGTACCTTCGAGAACGGGGCGCTGGTCAGGACGTACGGCCGCAAGCGCTGATCCGCTGACCGGTGGTCCGTACGGACCCGGGCGGGGCGCCACTTCAGCGCCCCGCGAAAACGGCTCGCCAGACGGCTGTCGCCCGGGTAGTCCTTGACCATGATCTCCCCCATTGAAGAGCTGCTCCCCAGTACGCGACGTGCCTTGCTGCACCGCATCGCCACCGCTCAGTCCGAAGGCCGTACGCCCTCGTTCGTCGCCGCGGTGCAGCGGGAGGGGCAGACCGTCTGGAACGGCTCGCGCACCTGCGTCGAGGGCCATGCCCCCGACACGGACACGCAGTTCAGGATCGGCTCCATCACCAAGACGTTCACCGCCGTACTGGTGCTCCGGCTCCGCGACGAGGGTCTGCTCGATCTCGACGATGCGCTGGAGAAGCACCTGCCCGGTACCGGGGTGGGCGACGTGACCGTCTTCCAACTGCTCGGCCACAGCGCGGGCCTGGGCGCCGAGTCGCCCGCGCCCTGGTGGGAGCGGACGCCCGGGTCCATCCGTCCCGGGCTTGCCGACGTCCTCGGTGACCGGCCGCGGACACAGCCGGCAGGCCGGAACCACCACTACTCCAACCCCGGCTACACCCTGCTCGGCGCGCTCGTCGAGGCGCTGCGAGGGGCCTCCTGGGAGGAGGTGCTGCGCCGGGAGATCCTGGAGCCGCTGGGGATGCACCGGACGACCGCGCAGCCGGTGGCTCCGCACGCGGGCGGCTGGGCCGTGCACCCCTGGGCGGATGTCATGCTTCCCGAACCGTCCGAGGATCTCGGCCTGATGGCGCCGGCCGGTCAGCTCTGGTCGACAGCCGCCGACCTCCTCCGCTTCGCGGCGTTCCTCGCCGAGGGGGACGAGAAGGTCCTCGGCGCGGCGTCCGTGCGGGAGATGCGGGTGCCGTCGGCGTCGCCCCCGGCAGGGGACTGGGACGGCGCCTACGGCCTCGGTCTCCAGGTCGTGCGCAGGGACGGCCGGACCCTCGTCGGTCACACGGGTTCGCTGCCCGGATTCCTGGCCGCGCTGTGGTTCAGCGTGGAGGACGGCCTTGCCGCCGTCGCGCTCACCAACGCCACATCCGGGCCGCCCACCGCCACGGTCGCAGCCGACCTCGTCCGGATCGTCGCCGACGCGGAGCCTCGTATCCCGGCGCCGTGGCGCCCGCTGCCCGAGGTCGACAGGGAACTCCTGGCGCTGACGGGCCCCTGGTACTGGGGCACCCACTGCTACGTCCTGAAGCTGGCCGCAGACCGGGACGTGGAGCTTCTTCCCTTGCGCGACGGCGGTCGCAGTGCCCGCTTCCGGGCCCGGCCGGACGGTACGTGGACGGGCCTCGACGGGTACTACGCGGGGGAGACGCTCAGCGTGGTGCGGACCGGCGACGGCGCCGTGGACCATCTCGACCTGGGTTCGTTCGTCTTCACCCGTGAGCCGTACGACCCGGGGGCGGCCGTCCCCGGTGGCGTGGACGCGGAGGGCTGGCGGGGGCTGGCCATCTGAGTCGTCCCCGGAGCTCACCGGTTCGTTTCACGTGAAACACCCTGGTCCCGCTTCGGTTCTCCCGCACGTGCGGGAGCCGGGCTCAGAGGGTGAGCTTGAACCCGACGTGGCTGGCGGTGAATCCGAGGCGCTCGTAGAAGCGTCGCGCGTCGGTACGGGTGGCATCGGACGTCAGCTGGACCAACTGGCACTCCTGGCGCCGGGATTCGTCCACGGCCCACTGGATCAGCTGGGTGCCGAGTCCACTGCCGCGCTCGTCGGCATGAATGCGGACGCCCTCGATGATCGAGCGCGTCGAGCCGCGCCGGGACAGGCCGGGAATGATCGACAGCTGAAGTGTTCCGACGACCCGTTCCTCGCGCACCGCGACGACGAGGTGCTGGTTCGGGTCGTCGGCGAGCCGCTGGAACGCGGTGTTGTACGGGGTGAGGTCGTCCGGCGACTCGCGCTGCGCGCCGAGCGGGTCGTCGGCCAGCATGGCCACGACGGCGGGAAGGTCGGAGAGCGCGGCAGGACGTATTGCAAGATCGTTCATATTCGGCAGAATACGCAGCCCGCACGGACTACGCGGGAACCTTCAGCTCTTCCACCGCGGTGACGAGCGGGGCCAGCTCGGGGTTGAGCGCGGCTTCGTCGAGGGCGGCACGCAGCGCCGTGTCATTGGTCGGCCGGGCCTCGGCGAGCAGGGTCAGTCCGCTCTCGGTGACGTCGGTGTAGATGCCGCGCCGGTCGGTATCGCAGAGGTACCGGGTCAGCAGTCCGCGGTCCTCGAGCCTGGTGACCAGCCGGGTGGTGGCGCTCTGGCTCAGCACGACGGCGTCGGCGACCTGCTTCATCTGGAGATGACCGCCAGGGCCGCTGTGCTGCCTGCTCAGGACGTCGAGCAGCGAATACTCCCGCACGCTGAGGTCGTGGCCCGCCTGCAGGGCCCGCTCGATATGGGACTCGATCTTCCCGTGGAGCAGGGAGAGCGCGCACCAGCCCTGGGAGAGCGCGGTCAGGGCGGGGTCTGTCGCTGTCATGGTCTCTCCTCCGTGTGGAGCCTTGTGCCTCCAGGATAGGGCACACGTGCAATAGTCTGCGTGTGCAATTAATCAGCGCCTGCAATTATTGCGAGCTCAGCCCATCGCGACGGTCAGTGGAGCGAACCGGCGGGTCCAGTCACCCGGCAGTTCGGGGCTGCCGTAGGTCATGACCGCCGTGCCGGCGCCCTTTTCCAGGCCGCGCTCGTGGAGCCAGTCGACCAGCTCCTGGTGGCGTGCGTCGATATCGGCGCGCAGAGGCCGGTCCGTCGTCGCGGCGAGCGAGGCGACGAGGGCCTTGGCCGTGGCGGTGTCCCGGGCGATCAGCGGGCCGAGAGCATGGACGTTCCCGCTCGGCCAGAGCGCCGCGTACCCGATGAGCTCGCCGCCCTCCTCCGCGACCCGGAGCCGGTCGGAGAAGGCGGGCAGCCGCGCGATGACGTGGGTACGGTCGGCGCCGAACGTATCGGCGTCCAGGCGGAGGATGCCCTGGAGGTCATCGGCCGTGGCCGGGCGGGTGGTCACCGTGCCGGCCACGGGGGACCCGTCAGGGTCCTCGCTCGGCGGCCGGAAGTGGCCGCCGAGGCGGTCGGCCCGTCCCGCCAGGGTGAAGCCGAGCTGCTCGTAGAGCGGCTCGCCCTGGGGGGTGGCGTACAGCGCGAGCGGACTCTCCCCCGCCGACTCGATCACGTACCGCATCAGCCGCCGGGCGACCCCCTGCCGTGCGTACCGTCCGGCGACGAGGACCATGCCGATGGCTGCGAGGCGCGGTCCGTACGAGGTCACCACACAGCTCGCGGCCAGGCCCTTGCCGTCCGGGTCGTCGATGCCGTAGCCCGTTCCGGCGGAGAGGAGCAGCCCCCACCGGTGCTCGTCGCGTGGCCACCCGCGGTCTTCGCAGAGGTCGGCGCAGGGGACCAGGTCGCCGCGGGTGAGGCGCCGGATGGGCAGTTCGGCGAGCGTGCGAGGCAGTGGGCTGTGCATAGGGGTCAGGCTGTCCGACGCGATGATCGTTCGTCCACCGCTTTAGCGGATCTGGCCGAGACGCGCAGCTGCCGGCCCCGCCGGGTCAGTCCCCAGGGCTTGAGTACCGAGACGGCTGTGACGAACAGATACGTGGCCGAGGCCACCGCCGGACCCATCACCAGGTCGGAGTTGATGACGCCACCTTCCGCTGCCTCGTTGATCCCGGGACGCAGCGAGAAGATCGACAGGCCGGTGGTGACCAGGGTGATCCAGAACTTCGCCCAGACCCACCGGTGCCTGGCCAGCCCCCACGGTGTGCCGAGTGCCAGCACCAGACCGCTGAGGAGCGAGAGGAGGGCGACCGGCACGACCAGCCAGTCACCGAAGATCTTCATGGCGCGGGTGGCGGCCTGCGCGGTCGTGGGATCACCCGTGAAGAAGGCGGTGAGGCCGAGAGTCAGCAGGCCGACGGTGAGGCCGAGCCAGCTCACGGAGACCGCGACATGGGCGACGAGGACACTTCTGCGGGTGCGTCGATTCAGTGGTTTCACGTGAAACACGTTGTCAAGCGCGGAGCGATCGGTCGTCTGACAGCGGGAGTATCCGCACGTACTGACCTCGGCGTACGAGGATGCCCCGGAGCGTCGTCCGTAGGGCCATGGGGCAGGAGAGCGTAGTGGGAACACGCGCTCTGATACCCGGACTTCCCAGTATTTGTCCGATGCGTGGGGAGTTCCTGCCACACTGCGACGAAGGAGAGCCGCACGCAGGGGACGCGTGGGGTGTGGGCGCGTCACGACCATTTGATGCTTGAGGCGAGGCACTTCTATGGACGTTCCGGTCACCACACCGGCCGACAGATCCGGATCCGCGACTCCGTCCGCATCTGCCGATGAGACCCTGATCCACCGCACGCTCGCGGAGGTGGGCCCGGTCGCGGACCGCGCCACCGCCTACTTCTACGCGCTGCTGTTCATCCGCCACCCGGATCTGCGCGCCCTGTTCCCGCCGGCGATGGACACCCAGCGCGACCGCCTCTTCCGGGCGATCCTCACGGCGGCCGACCGGCTCGGTGACCCGGAAGCCCTCACCGAGTACCTCGGAGCGCTCGGCCGGGGCCACCGCAAGTACGGCACGCAGCCCACCCACTATCCGGCGGTCGGAGAGGCTCTGCTCGGTGCGCTCGGCCGCTACGCGCCCGCCACCTGGAGCGGTGAGGCGGAAGCGGCCTGGGTGAGGACCTACACCAGGATCTCGCAGATCATGATCGACGCGGCGGCGGAGGACGAGCGCAACGCCCCTGCGCTGTGGCAGGCGGAGGTGGTCTCCCACGACCTCAGAACCCCCGACATCGCGGTCCTCACGGTCCGCCCCGACCAGGCGTACCCCTTTCTGGCCGGGCAGTACACGACCCTTGAGACCCCTTGGTGGCCGAAGATATGGCGCCACTACTCCTTCGCCTCGGCGCCGCGCAGGGACGGGCTGCTCTCGTTCCACGTCAAGGCGGTGCCCGCGGGCTGGGTCTCCAGGGCGCTGGTGCACCGCGCCCGCCCCGGCGACATCCTGCGGCTGGGAGCTCCGGCGGGTTCGATGACGGTCGATCACACCACCCACAACGGTCTGCTCTGCCTCGGTGGTGGCACGGGCATCGCGCCCATCAGGGCGCTGGTCGAGGACGTCGCCGAGCACGGTGACCGGCGTCCTGTCGACGTGTTCTACGGCGCTCGCAGGGACGACGACCTCTACGACATCGACACGATGATGCGCCTCCAGCAGACCTACCCATGGCTTGCCGTGCACCCGGTGGTCGGCGGGGGACCCGGCCACGGTGCGCAGGGCCGGCTGCCCGACGCCGTACGGGAACGCGGGCCCTGGAAGGGGTACGAGGCCTACCTGTCCGGCCCTCCAGGCATGATCCGCAGCAGCGTGGACGTGCTCAGAGGCATCGGCATGCCGGCCGAGCGGATACGGCACGACGCACTCGACGAACTGTCGGTGCCCGCGCCCGGCTGAAAGCACCGCTTCAGCCGCCTCAGCCGGTTCAGCCGCTTCACCAGGCTCACCCCAGGTCGGCCGCGTGCATCGCGCGTACGCCCTCGATATTGCCGTCCAGGTAGTGCCGCAGCGAGAGCGGGACCAGATGGACCGCGGCGATTCCGATCCGGCTGAAGGGCACCCGTACGGTCTCGTACTCCCCGCAGGGATCGTCGATCTCCGGGCCGTGCCGCCGTGAGGGGTCCATCGACTCCAGCCGGCAGACGAAGAAGTGCTGGACCTTGACGCCCTTCACCCCGCCGCCCGCGATGTGTTCCACGGTGTCGACGAAACAGGGCACGACATCGGTGATCTTGGCGCCGAGTTCTTCGTCGACCTCACGGTGCAGGGCGTCGACGACGGTGGTGTCCTCCGGCTCGACCCCGCCACCCGGCGTGAGCCAGTACGGATCCACCCCCGGTTTGGTGCGCTTGATGAGGATGAGGTCGTCGCCGTCGAGCAGGATGGCACGTGCGGTGCGCTTGACCACAGGTCGTTCGGTCATGGCAAGAGAGTGGCCCGTTGAGCGCGATCTGAAACTCTCCCGAGCTCACAGGTCACCAGTCGACGGCAGCGCGCACCAGCCACTCGTGAGCCCGCGCGATGTGCGGCATCGCGAGTGTGCCGGTGCGCGCGGCCAGGAAGTACGTACGCAGTGGGGGCACCGGCGGATCGAGGAGCGCCACGACCTCCCCCCGCTCCAGCGCCCGCTCGCACAGATACCGCGGCAGCACGGCGAGACCGGCGCCCGCAGCCGTGCACTCCAGGACCGCCCGCAGATCCGGTGTGATCACGGTCGCGGACGCGGCCGGCCGGCTGTCGAACACGGCGGCCCAGTAGCGGGAGACGAAGGGCAGGCTCTCGTGCACCTCGACCACGGGCAGCTGCTCCAGCACCACAGGACCCTTGTGTCGAAGTGTCCCGGGCCCCAGGCGGCCGGCCCAGCGCGGTGCCGCCACCAGGACGTGTTCCTCGTCGCAGAGCGTCGTGGAGGTGAGCAGCCCACCGCGCGGCCGGGCCGTCGTGATGGCCAGGTCGTGGTGGCCGGCGGCCAGCCCCTCCATGGTCTCCTCGGCGTTCGCGCTGAACGAACTGCGCAGCGTGAGCCCCTGGGAGAGCAGCGGGGTGAGCGCGGGCAGGGCGCGTACGGAGGTGAACTCGGGGGGCCCTGCCAGGTGCAGTGTCCGTATCCCCGTTGTCCCCGTCACCTCGTCGAGCCCGGTCTCGGCGATCTCGACGAGGGCGTCCAGGTGGGGAGCGGCCCGGTGCGCCAGCTCGTCGCCGATGCTGGTCGGGGTGACACCACGGGCCCGGCGCAGGAAGAGGGGGCGGCCGAGCTGGCGTTCCAGCGTCCGTATCTGTGAGGTGACGGCGGGCTGCGAAAGACCCAGCAGGGCGGCGGCCCGGGTGAACGACCCCGCCCGGTGCACGGTGACGAAGGTGCGCAGCAGAGCCAGGTCCATTGCCCCGCCTCCTCCCGCGCCCACGACGCTTCGGACCCGGACAACTATAAATATGTCGATAGGTCGCTGCCGCTACTGTGATTGGACACTGACGCAGAGTCAACTAGCCTTGTGCAAGCGGTTCTTCGCGCGTTGAACCGCGTGTGGAACCGGGGCGGTCCGAGCCACGAGGGGGGAGGCTCGGGCCGCCCGTACCAGCAGGCACCCCTGCTGAGCAGGGTGTTTACCGGGACGCCTCGTCGAGAGCGCGTTCCACGTCGGCGAGCAGGTCCTCGGGATCCTCGGCACCGACCGAGAACCGGATGAAGCCCTCCGGCACGGCGTCCCCGCCCCAGCGCGCCCGGCGTTCCGCGGTGGAACGTACGCCGCCGAAGCTCGTCGCGTCGTCGACCAGCCGCAGCCCGGCAAGAAAGCGTTCCGCGGTCGCCTGGTCGGCCAGTACGAACGACACCACCGAGCCGAAGCGCCGCATCTGCCGCACGGCGACGGGGTACGAGGGATCGGTCGGCAGCCCCGGGTAGCGCAGACCACTCACATCGGCGCGCTTGCCCAGCGTCTCGGCGAGTGCGAGAGCGGTCGCGCACTGCCGGTCGATCCGCAGCTGGAGCGTGGACAGGGAACGGTGCGCGAGCCAGGCCTCCATCGGCCCCGGAATCGCCCCGACGACCTTGCGCCAGCGCCGTACACCCGCTGTCAGCCGAGGATCGCGGCAGGTCACATGGCCGAGCAGGATGTCGCCGTGGCCCGTCATGCCCTTGGTGTCGCTGGCCACCGAGAAGTCGGCGCCCAGCTCCAGCGGGCGCTGGCCGAGCGGCGTGGCCAGTGTGTTGTCGACGGCGACCAGAACGCCCACCAGGTGCGCGGCCTCCACGAGCCGGCGCACGTCGCAGACATCGAGGCCGGGGTTGGAAGGGGTCTCGATCCACAGCAGCTTGGCGCCCTCCAGGAGCGCCAGTTGCGCGTCGCCGCCGGTCGGCGCGGTCCGCACCTCGACGCCGTACGCCTCCAACTGCTCACGGACCAGCGGCAGCGCCTGGTAGCCGTCGTCCGGCAGTACCACCGCGTCGCCCGTCCGCGTCTGCGACAGCAGTACGGCGGTGACCGCCGCCATCCCGGAGGCGAACACGGTGGTCTCCACCGGCTCCCCGGGCGCCTCCAGCTCGCTGATGGCACGTTCCAGATGTGTCCACGTCGGGTTGGTATCGCGGCCATAGGTGTACGGGCCGACCGGTTCTCCGGACAGATGGAAGTGCGCGGCGAAAACCGGTCCGGGCAGGGTGGGTTCGTACTGCGCCGGTTCGGGAAGCCCTGCCCGTACCGCTCGTGTCCCGTCGCCCATGGTGCTCATATCAGTCCTCGTCGGGGAGTACGACGTTCAGCGCCCAGGAGACGACCGAGATGATCAGGCCGCCGAGGACTGCGGTCCAGAAGCCGTCGACATGGAAACTCAGATCGAACTGGTCGGCCAGCCACGAGGTCAGCATCAGCATCAGGGCATTGACCACCAGCGTGATCAGCCCCAGCGTCAGGATGAAGAGCGGGAGCGTCAGCAGCTTCACCACCGGCTTGACGATGAAGTTCACAAGGCCGAAGAGGAGTGCGACCACGATCAGCGTGAGCACCTTGTTCCAGGTGTCGTCACCGGTCAGTGTGATGTCGTTGAGCAGCCAGATGGCTACGGCCAGCGCACCCGCGTTGGCGATCGTCTTGACTACGAAATTCTTCATGTGTCTGATCGTGGCAGACATGATCGGTGGCCGACACCGGCAGCACGGAACAAGGGCGGACAGGGCGATGAAGGCATTCAGGCTGGACGAACTGGAGGCGGAGCGGGCCGCCAACGACGGCGCCTACCTCCAGTTCGTGCGGGAACGCAATATGTCCGTCGGGCTCTACGCGCTGGACGCCGGACAGCTCGACCCGCAGCAGCCCCACAACCAGGACGAGGTCTACTTCGTCGTGAGCGGCCGTGCGGCGATCACGGTCGGCATGGAGACGACACAGGTGGGCAGGGGCAGTGTCGTGTACGTACCGGCCGGAGTGGCCCACAAGTTCCACCACATCACCGAGGACCTGCGGGTGATGGTGGTCTTCTCTCCGCCGGAGAGCTGAGCCCGGCTCCCCCGGTCCCTAGGGGATCGTTCAGGGGAGTTCAAGGGATCGGGAGCCTCCGCCGGCCACCCCCGCGCCTCTAGCATCGAAGCAGGAACCCATGGAGACGAGGTAAGGACGATGGCCGTGCAGGAGATATTCGCGGGGATGCCCTGGTGGGTGAAGTGGGTCGCGGTGCCCGTCATCGCGATCGTCGTGTTCGGCAGCCTGATCGCCAGCGTGGTGGGCTTCGTCATCGGCCTGCTCTTCAAGGTGCTGGTCTTCGCCGTACTGGTCGGTGGTCTGGTCTTCGTCGTACGGAAGTTCATGTCCTCGTCCTCTTCGGACCGTGACTGGTAGTGACGGGCGTCCCGGGACGATTAGGCCAGCTGAGCTAAGTCCCGGACGAAAAGGCATTGCGGGCGTACGGTGCGGATACAGTGGCGTATCGCTGCCACAGCCTGGGAAGTAACCGTCCGTCACCACCTTGACCAGTGGTTTGTACGTCAGTCCGGTCTCCGGACCTCAGGTTCGTGGCAGTCCGTGGGGGCGGCCCCCACGGGAGGGCTGACCGCCCGTCACCATGCCTGGGGGTGACCTGTGACCACAGCAACGAATACCGCTGTGCCGACGTTGATCGGATCGGTTCAGCGGGCATTGAGACTGCTGGAGGCTGTGGGCACCCATCGCGACGGGGCGCCCGCGAAGCAACTCGCAAGGGAAGCGGGGCTTCCGCTTCCGACCGCGTACCACCTGCTGCGCACCCTGACCCATGAGGGCTATCTGCGCCGGGAGAACGGCGTCTTCCTCTTCGGGGAGGCTGCCGAGCGGCTGATCGACGGTGGTGCGGTGCAGAGTCGTCGCAGCGCCATGACCGATTCGCTCGCGCGATGGCGCGACATCATCGGTGTGCCGGTGTACTGCGCCATCTACCGCGAGGGTGAGATCGAACTCATCGCGGTCGCGGACACCCCGTCGAATCCCGCCGTCGACGAATGGGCCGCGTTCCCCGAGACCGGGCACGCACACGCGATCGGCCAGTGTCTGCTGAGACAGCTCGACGAGGCCGAGCGGGTCGATCATCTCGACCGCCATCCAGTGGACCCTCTGACTCGTCACTCTGTGCGAGATCGTCAGGCGCTTCTTGATCGGTTGCGATCGACCGAGCGCATGGAGCCTGTCATCGAACGACAGGAATATGCCCTTGGAACGATCTGTGCGGCCCTTCCTGTCACGGTGGGTACGACCGTCGCGACGGTGGCCATTTCCGTCCCCCTTGACCAGCAGGATCGATTGCTCCCCGCAGTCGATCAACTACGCACCGAGGTTGCAGACCTCTTGCGCTCGCTCATGTTCTCTATCAGTATCTGAAAAATCACTCCTTGTGATCTGCTATCGCGTGCACCACGATGGCGTCAATAGGGCCACGGGGGATCATTCCTGGCCAGTTTCATCTACCGCGGGGTTGAACGATGCGCGAGTCGGTTCAAGCAGAGGTCATGATGAGCTTCCTCGTTTCCGAGGAGCTCTCGTTCCGTATTCCGGTGGAGCTCCGGTACGAGGTTTCTGATCCGTACGCGATCCGGATGACCTTCCACCTGCCGGGCGACGCCCCTGTCACCTGGGCTTTTGGTCGTGAGCTGCTGCTCGACGGTCTCAACAGCCCCAGTGGCGACGGGGATGTGCACATCGGTCCGACCGAGCCCGAAGGGCTTTCCGATGTACACATCCGGCTCCAGGTCGGGGCGGACCGTGCTCTGTTCCGAGCCGGCACGGCGCCCCTTGTGGCGTTCCTCGACCGGACGGACAAACTGGTGCCGCTCGGTCAGGAGCACACGCTGAGTGACTTCGAGGGCAACCTGGAAGAGGCACTGGGCCGGATCCTCGCCGAGGAGCAGAACGCCGGCTGAGGGGGCACGTCGCTACGACTTGCGACGACGGCCCCTCCCGCTCCGTACGGGTGCAGAAGCTCCGGCTTCCGCGCCGACCCCTGTGCGGTCCGCGGAGACCACCAGCGCCGCCAGAGCCGTCGTCACCGGCACCGAGGCGACAAGACCGATCGAACCGATCAGCGTCCGGACGATCTCCTCCGCCACCAGTTCGCTGTTGGCCACCGTCCCCATGCTGCTCTGGGCGATCGAGAAGAGCAGGAGCAGGGGCAGCGCGGCCCCCGCGTAGGCGAGCACGAGGGTGTTGACGACCGATGCGATGTGATCGCGGCCGATTCTGATCCCCGCCTTGTAGAGCTTCCGTGCCCCCATCGTCGGGTCCGCCTGGTGCAGTTCCCAGACCGCCGACGTCTGGGTGACGGTCACGTCGTCGAGCACGCCGAGCGAGCCGATGATGACGCCGGCCAGCAGCAGACCGCTCATATCGATGTCCGGGTACAGACCGTGGATGAGACCGGTGTTGTCGTCCGTGTTGCCGGACAGGCTCGCCCAGCCGATGAAGAGCGAGCCGAGCAGTCCGATCAGCAGCAGCGAGATGAGTGTGCCGATGACGGCCACGGACGTACGGGCCGTCAGTCCGTGGCACATGTACAGGGCCGCCAGCATGATGGCGCTCGCCCCGATCACCGCCACGACCAGGGGATTCGAGCCCTGGAGGATCGCCGGCAGGATGAACAGGGTCAGCACGGCGAACGACACGACGAGCGCGATCAGCGCCATCACGCCCTTCATCCTGCCCACGACGACCACCACCAGCGCGAAGATTCCGGCCAGCAGCGCCAGCGGCAGCTTCCGGTTCACGTCGGTCACCGAGTACTGGAGGTCACGGGGCGCGTCGGGCGCGTACGCCACGACCACGCCCTGACCCTCGTGCAGCTGCCTCGGGGCGTCCGGCTGGACCACCTCGACGAAGGTCCGGCCCTTGTCCTTGCCGCTGGTCACCTCGATCGTGGCTTTCTCGCAGTCCCCCGTCTGCGCGTTGGCCGCCTCGCGTCCCGAGGGTGTCGAGGTGTCGCCGGTCGACGGAACCTGTGCGGCGTTCACGTCCGCGCAGTCCACCTTGTCGACCCGGATCACCGTGCCGGACTGGGTCTGCCGGTCGAAGCCGACGCCCGTGCGCTCGTGTTCGGGTGCGCCACCGGGCCAGAACGCCACGAGACCGACGAGGACCGCCGTGGCGAACGGAATCAGCACGGCCGCGATGACCTTGCGCAGATGCTTGGAGACGGGGGCGGCAGGGCCATGACTGTGCGAGTGGCCGTGCGGGGCGCCCTGCGGTTCGGGATCGCTTTGGGAGGAGGTCACCGGCCGATCATCGCAAGAACGGGAGGGGCCCTCTATTCAGCACGCCATGAAGGACGCTAGCGTGGTGGCACCTTTGCACACGCGGGAGCTCGGAGCACCGGGCTGAGAGGGCGCTGACCTCCGTACACCGGTACGGAACAGGCTGCGCCGACCGCCGAACCTGTTACCGGGTAATGCCGGCGTAGGGAGTAGGTCTCATGACCACCACGGACGTAAACACGCCTGCCTCCAGTTCCGAGGAGAGCGGGAAGTCCATCGGCTGGCACAAGGGATACGTCGGGGGTTCACGCCCCGACATCCAGGTGCCGGTCCGCCAGGTGCACCTCACCAACGGCAAGGACGTGACGCTGTACGACACGTCCGGGCCTTACACCGACCCGAACATCGACACCGATGTACGGCGCGGACTCCAGCCCCTGAGGGAGAACTGGATCATCGCCCGCGGCGACACCGAGGAGTACGCGGGCCGCGAGGCCCGTCCCGAGGACGACGGGCTCAAGCACACCTCGCCGCGCGGCGGACTGCGCAACCTTGACGCGGTCTTCCCCGGCCGCCCGCGCCAGCCGCGCCGGGGGCGTGACGGGCAGGCGGTGACCCAGCTCGCGTACGCCCGCAGGGGCGAGATCACCCCGGAGATGGAGTACGTCGCGATCCGCGAGAACGTCTCCCCCGAGGTCGTCCGCGAGGAGATCGCGGCGGGGCGTGCGGTGCTGCCCGCCAACGTGAACCACCCGGAGATCGAGCCGATGATCATCGGCAAGCGGTTCCTGGTGAAGGTCAACGCGAACATCGGGAACTCCGCGGTCACCTCCTCCATCGAGGAGGAGGTCGACAAGATGACCTGGGCCACCAAGTGGGGCGCGGACACGGTCATGGACCTCTCGACCGGGCGCAACATCCACACCACCCGCGAGTGGATCCTGCGCAACGCCCCGGTGCCGATCGGGACGGTGCCGCTCTACCAGGCGCTGGAGAAGGTCGACGGCCGTGCCGAGGACCTGACCTGGGAGGTCTACAAGGACACCGTCATCGAGCAGGCCGAGCAGGGCGTCGACTACATGACGGTCCACGCGGGTGTGCTGCTGCGGTACGTGCCGCTGACCGCGCGCCGCAAGACCGGCATCGTCTCGCGCGGCGGCTCGATCATGGCGGCCTGGTGCCTCGCGCACCACAAGGAGTCGTTCCTCTACGAGAACTTCGAGGAGCTCTGCGACATCCTCGCCGCGTACGACGTGACGTACTCCCTCGGTGACGGGCTGCGGCCCGGGTCCATCGCGGACGCCAACGACGAGGCGCAGTTCGCCGAGCTGAAGACGCTCGGGGAGCTGAACACGATCGCCAAGCGGCACAACGTACAGACGATGATCGAGGGCCCCGGGCACGTCCCGATGCACAAGATCAAGGAGAACATCGACCTCCAGCAGGAGATCTGCGAAGAGGCGCCGTTCTACACGCTCGGCCCGCTGACCACCGATGTGGCGCCCGCCTACGACCACATCACCTCCGGCATCGGCGCCGCGATGATCGCCTGGTGGGGCACGGCGATGCTCTGCTACGTCACGCCCAAGGAGCACCTGGGGCTGCCCAACCGGGACGACGTGAAGACCGGCGTCATCACGTACAAGATCGCCGCGCATGCGGCGGACCTCGCCAAGGGGCACCCGGGGGCGCAGGAGTGGGACGACGCGCTTTCGGACGCCCGCTTCGAGTTCCGGTGGGAGGACCAGTTCAATCTGGCCCTCGACCCGGACACGGCGCGGGAGTTCCACGACGAGACGCTGCCCGCCGAGCCGGCGAAGACCGCGCACTTCTGCTCGATGTGCGGTCCGAAGTTCTGCTCGATGAAGATCTCGCACGACATCCGGCGTGATCACGGCGGTACGCAGGAGGAGGTCGAGGCGGGCATGGCGGAGAAGTCGAAGGAGTTCGCCGCGGCCGGCAACCGGGTGTATCTGCCGATCGCCGACTGACACCACTGACGGCACCGCACACACGCAAGACGGCGCCGTCCGGGGCACAAGCTGCCCCGGGCGGCGCCGTTTTCGTATGCCCGGTGGCCAACAGCCGACCGTCGTGGCTCATTTCAGGCGGCGTGTACCCAAGTGCCCGAGTTGTGGTGGCCGTCCGGCATCGGTAGGGACACGGTAGCGCGGCAGGTAGGTGTACGTTTCCGCAGCGGTCGGCCACGGCTTGACCCTTTCCTTATCTGTGTCTTACCTTCCGGCTTGCTCGGCTGAAAATGTGCGCCTCTGAACAGAGGCCTGGGGAGGGAAAAGCAGTGAACTGGTACCTGACAGTGCTCAAGAACTACGCGGGCTTCAGTGGGCGTGCGCGCCGCAAGGAGTACTGGATGTTCGTGCTCTTCAACTTCATCGCGGCCATGGTGCTCGCGGGCATAGGCGTGGCGATCGACACGCAGATCCCCTACATCCTCTACCTCGTCGCCACGGTGGTCCCGACGCTCGCCGTCGTCGTGCGGCGGCTGCACGACACCGGCCGTTCGGGCTGGTGGATCCTGATCTCGTTCGTGCCGCTGGTCGGCGGAATCATCCTGCTCGTCTTCCTTGTCTCCGACGGCAAGCAGGAGACCAACGAGTACGGGGCCAACCCCAAGCTGGCGGTTGCGGTCTGATCCGCTTCCCACCGCACGGGCCGGGCGCAGCGAGAGCTGCCCCGGCCTTTGTGCGTTCCGCACACGGAACGCACAAAGGTCACTCCGGCTGGTGCTCGGGACCGCCGAAGTCCGGACTGGTGAAGTCGGGGCTGGTGAAGGTCGGACGGGGGCCGGCCGACGGTCCGTCGGACGGGCCGGAGAAGTCCGGCCTGCTGTACCCGATCTTCGGGATGCGGTTCGGCGAGCGGTGCGGGATCCGGGAGGCGGCGCCCGCGGTCGGGTCGGCGAGGGCGTCCCGCAGGAACGGCAGGATGCCGCGCTCCAGCAGCGCGTGGCGCCACGCCTCTCTGGCGCGCGCCACGTCCTCGGGCAACTCCTCCTCGGGATCCTCGGCAGGCAGCGAGTTGGCGCCGTTGCGCAGGGCCGTGATGAGGAGTCCGACAGCGGCGACCAGGGTGGCCGCCGCGGCGACCGCTCCGAAGAACCAGCCCGCGGTGACCATCGTGTCGGCGAACGCGATCTCCGGACCGAGCGCCTGGAGCAGATAGCCCACGAGCAGGAAGATCACGGCGGCGGTACCTGCGAGGACCGGGGCCAGGACGGTGATGACGGCGCCTATGCCCGCGCCCGGCCCGCTCGTCTCGTCCGCGGCGGATCCGACGGCCTGGCCGAGGGCCGGATCACCTGCCGGACCGCGCAGTTCACCGCGGACCTTCACATAGTGCTCGTACTCGGTGGCGGCGGCTGCCGTGATGAGCGCCGTGGCGTTCAGCGCCATCGTGCGCAGCTGTTCCGGGTTGAGCCGGTCGCCGACCCCGTCCAGGGCCGGGTGTTCATGAGCGTGACGCAGCGCGTCGTCGAGGATCCGCTCGTACTCGGGGCGGTCCTCTGCCAGCAGGTGCGGAGCGCTTTTCATGTGCATCCCCCGATGCTCCGTAGGGCCTGACTGACCGCGTTGTACCGGGCAATCGGGCGGAAACGGAGGAGAGCCTGCTACTGATACGCCGATGGTAGAGCGCCCACGGCACGGGGTGACAGGGGGTTTCCGTAAATAGGCCCGGTGGTCGGCGTGGTCAGGTCGTGGATGCGTCTTCCCCGGACTGCTTCATTCATGCAGGGGGAGTTGGACCACCAGCAGCTTTCCGGCCATGGTCACTCCGCCGTCCATGGCGATGGCGAGTCCGTCCGCGTACACGTGCGGGCCGTCCACGACGGGACGTGCGCTGTCCTCGCCGTCCTCCGAACCGACCTCGCCAAGGAGATACGGAATGGGGCTGTGACCATGGACGACGCGCTGTCCGCCGTACGTCGACATCAGCTCGCGTACGGCGTCGGCGCCGCCCTCGTCCCGGAAGGCGAACCGCTTGGTCAGCTTGCGGAAGACGTCCCAGCACTCGTCGGCGTCGTTACGCGTGAGAATGGCGTGCACCGTGTCGTTGACGTCCTCGATGGTGGAGCCGTAGTCGAGGTACGCCGTCGTGTCGGAGTGCATCAGCAGATGCCCGTCCTCCTCGACGACCGCGTCGAGCCGGGACATCCACTGGAGGTGGACGTCCTGGAGCCGGTCCATATCGGTCTTCTGGCCGCCGTTGAGCAGCCAGGCGGCCTGGAAGGTCGCGGTGCCGGCTCCGGAGTTCACCGGGGTGTCGCCGAACCGCTTGGCTCCGATGAGCAGCAGTTCGTGGTTGCCCATCAGGGCCTTGCAGTAGCCGCCGGCGGCTGCGGCCTCGGCGGAGAGCCGCATCACGAGGTCGATGACGCCGATGCCGTCGGGGCCGCGGTCCGTGAAGTCGCCGAGGAACCAGAGCCGGGCGTTGCCCGCCGCCCAGGCGCCGTCGGCGTCGATGAGGCCCTGCGCGGCGAGGGCGGCGAGGAGCTCGTCCAGGTAGCCGTGGACATCGCCGACGACGTAGAGCGGTCCGCGCTCCGCGTCGACGGCCGGCCGCTGCTCGGGGACGGGGCGCACCTCGACGGTGTCCTCGCGCCTGATCACGGGCAGATCGCGCTCGGTGGGCGTGTAGCCCTCCGGCGGTCCGTCGTCCATCGTCACGCTTCCGGGATGCGGCGAGGGCGCCGGTACGGGCGTCTGCGCATACGGCGGAACGCGAAAGTCGCGCAACGTCGCCGTCCGCACCACGGGTTCCTGACCGGCCCCCTGAGTCATCGACCCCTCCACCACCGTCGCGCCGCCGTACACCTGACGGGCCCTGCCTGGTAGAGGTGGTCCGCGGTGTTGTGCGCCCATCATAGGAATGCGGATCGTGCTGTGTGACGCACCAGGGGTGGTGAATCCGCGCGCACCTACGGATCACCGGTCGATTGGCCCGGTTTGTTCCGATCAGTCCCCTGCCGGAGAGCGCGGAGCGCTGACCGTGGTGCGTGGCGGGCGGCGCTGTGACGAGGTCCGGACGATGAGCTCGGTCGGTATTACCTGTTCGAGTGGCCCGTCGTGTTCGACCCCCTCGATGGCGTCGATGAGGAGCTGGACGACCGCCGTGCCGATTCTGCGCGGCTTCAGGGACAGCGTCGTGATGGGCGGCTCGGTGCTCGCGTACACGGTGGACTCGCTGCAGCAGACCAGCAGCAGGTCCTCGGGGACGCGCAGACCGTACCGGCGGGCGGCGGCCAGCAGATCCGTCCCGTTGGGGTCGAAGAGCCCGTACACGGCGTCGGGCCGGTCCGGGCGGGCCAGGAGGCGGTCGGCCGCCACCGCGCCCGCGCACGGGTCGTGGGCCGGATAGGACTCGTACACCGGGTCCTGGCCCACGCGCTCGCACCAGTGGAGGTAGGCGGTGGTGGAGAGCCGGGTGTACGTGTCGGTGGTGGTGCCGGTCAGCAGGCCGATGCGGCGGGCTCCGGCGGCGGCCAGATGGTCGAGGAGGTCGAGTACGGCGGCCCGGTGGTCGTTGTCGACCCAGGCGGTGACCGGAAGCGACCCGGCCGGGCGGCCGTCCGAGACGACGGGAACCCCCTGGCGCACGAGTTCGGTGACGACCGGGTCCTGGTCGGAGGGGTCGATGACGACGGTGCCGTCCAGTGCGACGTTCGACCAGACGTCGACGGTGCTGTGGCGGGAGGTGGCGGGGAGGATGACGAGGGCGTAGCCGCGGGCGAGCGCCGCGGATGTCGCGGCTCTGGCCATCTCCGCGAAGTACGCGAATTCGGTGAAGGTGAAAGGTTCATCCCCGTACGTGGTCACGGTCAGGCCGATCAGACCCGACTTGCCCGTACGGAGGGTTCGGGCCGCGGCGGACGGGCGATAGCCCAGACGCTCGGCGACCTCGCGGACATGGCGGCGGGTGGCGTCCGGGAGCCTGCCCTTGCCGTTGAGCGCGTCGGAGACGGTCGTGATGGAGACCCCGGCCGCGGCGGCTACATCCCGGATGCCCGCCCGTCCTTGCCGGCCGTTGCGCCGGGGCGTCTCTGTCCGGCTCACCTGGTGCTTCCCTGCTGCTGTCATGGCGAGCCGATAGTAGGGCTCGGACGGCTGGTTGGGCCGGTCGCATATTCACCCGTTGACAGGCACGTTTCTGCATGATCATTTGTGGCCAAATGCCTTGCAAAGCAAGGGCGTTGACGGGTTGGACGCAAGTGTGTCACGTGTCGAAGTGGATGGGCCTACTAAATGGTCGATGTCTCGAAGAGGTCTCAACTCACCACTTCGAGGGATGCGCGCCACGGAGTGAGCCACCGGCGCGCAGCGGATTGCGGAACGCTCCCCCTCGTCCGGCCCAAGTCGGGCGTGACCATTCCGTGCTCTTCCCCTCACAGGGGACGAATCCCGGCTCCGGCCATTCGCAGCGGCGCCGAATCCTCATAAGGTGAGCAGTATTGATGTGCACGGATGGTCGAGGAGGACCTGCGGTGAGCGATACGAGCCCCAAGCTGCGCGCCGAGCTGGACGGCGTGCCCGCCTATGTGCCGGGTAAGCCGGCGGCGGCCGGCGGACCGGTCGCCTTCAAGCTTTCCTCCAACGAGAACCCGTTCCCGCCGCTGCCTGGCGTGATGGAGTCAGCGCTGGCCGCCGCCGCGAACTTCAACCGCTACCCGGACATGGCCTGCACCGGTCTGATGAACGAGCTGGCCGACCGGTTCGGTGTGCCCCTCTCGCACCTGGCCACCGGTACCGGCTCGGTCGGGGTGGCGCAGCAGCTGCTCCAGGCCACGTCGGGCCCGGGGGACGAGGTCATCTACGCCTGGCGTTCCTTCGAGGCGTACCCGATCATCACGCAGGTCAGCGGTGCGACCTCGGTGAAGGTGCCGCTGACCGACGGTGATGTGCACGATCTGGACGCGATGGCGGACGCGATCACCGACCGGACGCGTCTGATCTTCGTCTGCAATCCGAACAACCCGACCGGCACGGTGGTCCGCAGGGCCGAGCTGGAGCGGTTCCTGGACCGGGTGCCGAGCGATGTGCTGGTGGTGCTCGACGAGGCGTACAAGGAGTTCATCCGGGATGTCGAGGTGCCGGACGGCATCGAGATCTACCGGGACCGGCCCAATGTCGCGGTGCTGCGGACCTTCTCCAAGGCCTACGGTCTGGCCGGTCTGCGGGTCGGGTTCGCGGTGGCTCATGAGCCGGTGGCGGCCGCGCTGCGGAAGACGGCCGTCCCCTTCGGGGTCAGCCAGCTCGCGCAGGACGCCGCGGTCGCCTCGCTCCGCGCCGAGGACGAGCTGATGGGGCGGGTCGGCTCCCTGGTCTGCGAGCGCAACCGGGTGTACGAGGAACTGCTGCGGCAGGGCTGGACCGTTCCGGAGTCCCAGGCCAACTTCGTGTGGCTGCGGCTCGGGGACCGTACGGCCGACTTCGCCGCCGCGTGCGGGCGGGCCGGAGTGGTGGTCCGGCCGTTCGCCGGTGAGGGTGTGCGGGTCACGATCGGGGAGTCCGAGGCCAACGACCTGTTCCTCAAGGTGACGGAGTCATACCGCAACGAGTAGTGAGCTGGAGTAGCCGCTGCGGAGTCTTCCGTTCGCCGTAGTAGCCGTTCCGTCCTGTGTGCCGGTGGCCCCGGACCTCGCATGCTGAGGTCCGGGGCCACCGTGCTGCCGCTAGGTACCCCCGATCGAGCCTTCCGAAAGTGTGTGCGCCATAATGCTTGTGAATGTGAACGCGTTCACAAGCGTGTCCCGGTTCCTCCCACGATCGGTGGGATTCGAGGGGCAAAGTGCCCCTGTGAACACGGCCCCGTAAGGAGAACGACGACGTGGAACTAGCTCTGGCGCCGGAGACCCTGGCGCGATGGCAATTCGGCATCACCACCGTCTACCACTTCCTGTTCGTCCCTCTGACGATCTCCCTCGCCGCGCTCACCGCCGGCCTGCAGACCGCCTGGGTGCGGACGAGCAACGAGAAGTACCTCCGGGCTACGAAGTTCTGGGGGAAGCTCTTCCTGATCAACATCGCCATGGGTGTCGTCACCGGCATCGTCCAGGAGTTCCAGTTCGGCATGAACTGGTCGGACTACTCGCGCTTCGTCGGCGACATCTTCGGCGCCCCGCTCGCCTTCGAGGCCCTGATCGCGTTCTTCTTCGAGTCCACCTTCATCGGGCTGTGGATCTTCGGCTGGGACAAGCTGCCGAAGAAGATCCACCTCGCGTGCATGTGGATGGTCTCCATCGGCACCATCCTGTCCGCGTACTTCATCCTGGCGGCCAACTCCTGGATGCAGCACCCGGTCGGCTACCGCATAAACGAGGAACGCGGGCGCGCTGAGCTCACCGACTTCTGGCTCGTGCTCACACAGAACACCGCGCTCACCCAGTTCTTCCACACCATCACGGCGGCCTTCCTCGTCGGCGGCGCCTTCATGGTCGGTATCTCCGCCTTCCACCTGGCGCGCAAGAAGCACATCCCGGTGATGCGGACGTCGCTGCGGCTCGGGCTCGTCACCGTCGTGATCGCCGGAATGTTCACGGCCGTCAGCGGCGACATGCTGGGCAAGGTGATGTTCAAGCAGCAGCCGATGAAGATGGCCGCTGCCGAGGCCCTGTGGGACGGGCAGAACTCCGCCCCCTTCTCGATCTTCGCGTACGGGGACGTCAGCAAGGGCCACAACACCGTGGAGATCTCGATCCCCGGGATACTGTCCTTCCTCGCGGACGACGACTTCAACTCGTACGTCCCCGGCATCAACGACATCAACGAGGCCGAGCAGGAACGCTTCGGCCCCGGTGACTACCGCCCCAACATCCCGGTCGCCTTCTGGAGCTTCCGCTGGATGATCGGCTTCGGCATGGCGTCGTTCGGCCTCGGTCTGCTCGGACTGTGGCTGACACGCAAGAAGTTCATGCTGCCGGCGGCGATGCGGACCGGTGACGACGAGGTGCCGAACCTGGTCCTGTTCAAGAACAAGGCGCTGAGCCCGAGGCTCACCAAGCTCTACTGGATCGTCGCCCTGTGGACCCTGCTCTTCCCGCTGATCGCCAACTCCTGGGGCTGGATCTTCACCGAGATGGGGCGTCAGCCCTGGGTCGTCTACGGCGTGCTCCAGACCCGCGACGCGGTCTCCCCCGGCACCTCGCAGGGCGAGGTTCTCACCTCGATGATCGTCTTCACCCTGCTCTACGCGGTGCTCGCCGTGATCGAGGTCAAGCTGCTCGTGAAGTACATCAAGGCCGGACCGCCGGAGCTCACGGAGGCCGATCTCAACCCGCCCACCAAGATCGGCGGTCACGACGAAGAAGACGCCGACCGCCCGATGGCCTTCTCCTACTGAGAGCAGAGGAGCTGCGAGATGGAACTCCACAACGTCTGGTTCGTACTCATCGCCGTCCTCTGGACCGGCTACTTCTTCCTGGAGGGATTCGACTTCGGCATCGGTGTCCTCACCAAGGTGCTGGCCCGCGACCGCAAGGAACGCCGGGTCCTGATCAACACGATCGGTCCGGTCTGGGACGGTAACGAGGTCTGGCTGCTCAGCGCGGGCGGTGCGACCTTCGCCGCGTTCCCCGAGTGGTACGCCACGCTCTTCTCCGGCTTCTACCTGCCGCTGCTGATCATTCTGCTCTGTCTGATCGTGCGCGGTGTCGCCTTCGAGTACCGGGCGAAGCGGCCCGAGGAGCGGTGGCAGACCAACTGGGAGAACGCGATCTTCTGGACCTCGCTGATCCCGGCGGTGCTGTGGGGAGTGGCCTTCGGAAACATCGTGCGCGGTGTGAAGATCGACGCCGACATGGAGTACGTCGGCACCTTCGGGGACCTGCTCAACCCGTACGCCATCCTCGGCGGACTGGTCACGCTCTTCCTCTTCACCTTCCACGGCACGGTGTTCGCCGGACTCAAGACGGTCGGGGACATCCGGGAGCGAGCCCGCAGGCTGGCGCTCAAACTGGGGCCGGCCACCGCGGTCCTCGCGCTGGTCTTCATGATCTGGACCCAGATCGACAACGGTGACGGCTGGAGCCTGCTGGCCATGACCGTCGCGGCCGTGGCGCTGGTCGCCGCGATCGGTGCCGTCGCGGCCGGACGCGAAGGCTGGTCGTTCGCGCTCTCGGGGCTGACCATCGTGGCGGCGGTCGCGATGCTCTTCCTGACGCTCTTCCCGAACGTCATGCCGTCCTCGCTGAACGACGCCTGGAACCTCACGGTCACCAACGCCTCGTCCACCCCGTACACGCTGAAGATCATGACCTGGTGCGCGGCCATCGCCACTCCCGTCGTCCTGCTCTACCAGAGCTGGACCTACTGGGTGTTCCGCAAGCGCATCGGTACCCAGCACATCGCCGATGCGCACTGATCGCACCGGCCGCGCCGAGCTCTCTGGGGGCTGTTTCACGTGAAACCGATCGACCCGCGTCTGCTCCGGTACGCCCGGGCCACCCGCCTCTTCCTGGTTGCCGTGGTGGCACTCGGGCTCGTCGGGGCGGCGCTGGTGATCGCCCAGGCGATGCTCATCGCCGAAGTGGTGGTGGGCGGATTCGAGAGGGGACTGTCCCTTCCCGGACTCCGCACGCCTCTGCTGCTGCTGGCCGCGGTCGCGGTGGGCCGGGCGCTGGTGGCCTGGCTCACCGAACTGGCCGCGTACCGGGCCGGTGCGGCGGTCAAGTCCGAGCTGCGCGGCCGGCTCATGGAGCGGTCCGCGCAGCTCGGCCCCGAGTGGCTGAGCGGGCAGCGCACCGGCTCCCTGGTGGCACTCGCCACCCGGGGCATCGACGCGCTCGACGACTACTTCGCGCGCTACCTGCCGCAGCTGGGACTCGCGGTGGTGGTCCCGGTCGCGGTCCTGGCCAGGATCGTCACCGAGGACTGGGTCTCCGCCGCGATCATCGTGGTCACGCTGCCGCTCATCCCGCTCTTCATGATCCTGATCGGCTGGGCCACACAGTCCCGGATGGACCGTCAGTGGCGGCTGCTCTCACGGCTCTCGGGACATTTCCTCGATGTGGTCGCCGGGCTTCCGACCCTGAAGGTCTTCGGGCGCGCCAAGGCGCAGGCCGAATCGATCCGCACCATCACCTCGCAGTACCGGCAGGCCACCCTGCGGACCCTGCGGATCGCGTTCCTGTCGTCCTTCGCCCTGGAGCTCCTGGCGACCCTCTCGGTCGCCCTGGTCGCCGTGACCATCGGCATGCGGCTCGTCCACGGCGAACTGGACCTCTACACCGGCCTGGTGATCCTCATCCTGGCCCCGGAGGCGTATCTGCCGCTCCGGCAGGTCGGGGCGCAGTACCACGCGGCTGCGGAGGGGCTCTCGGCCGCGGAGGAGATCTTCTCGGTCCTGGAGACCGAGCCCCCCGCAGGCGGCACACAGGACGTTCCCGCCGCGCTGAGGCTGGAGCTCGACGGGGTGACGGTCCGGCACCCGGGCCGTACCGAACCGTCGCTGAACGACGCCTCCCTGGTGGTGGAGCAGGGTGAGACCGTCGCCCTCGTCGGCCCCAGCGGGGTCGGCAAGTCCACGCTCCTCCAGGTGGTGCTGGGCTTCACCGCCCCCGACGAGGGACGCGTACGGATCGGCGGGACCGATCTGGCCGACCTCTCTCCGGAGCGCTGGCGTGAACGCATCGCCTGGGTGCCGCAGCGCCCGCATCTCTTCGCCGGCACGATCGCGGAGAACGTACGACTGGCCCGCCCGGACGCGAACGACGAGGCGGTGTCGGCGGCGCTGCGGGACGCGGGTGCGTCCGACTTCGTCGCGGACCTCCCGCAGGGTGTGCGGACGCTGCTCGGCGAGGACGGCGCCGGCCTTTCGGCAGGGCAGCGTCAGCGGCTCGCCCTGGCGCGGGCGTTCCTCGCCGACCGGCCGCTGCTCCTGCTCGACGAGCCGACCGCGAGCCTCGACGGCGAGACGGAGGCGGGGATCGTCGAGGCGGTACGGAGACTGGCGGCCGGACGGACCGTGCTCCTCGTCGTACACCGCCCGGCGCTGCTGTCGGTCGCCGACCGCGTGGTGACGCTGGAGCCGCGGGACGTCCCGAGCCCTGCGGACGCGGCCGTGGAGGCGCAGCGCCCGATGATCCCGCGGCCCGGGGGGCCGTCCCCCGCCGCACCGTCCGATGCCCTGAGCACCGCGGCGGAGCCCGGGATCCTCAAGGACACCGTCCCGAGGCAGGGGAACGTACTCGCCCGCGTCAGGGAAACCGCCGGTGCGCAGCACGGGAAGCTGGGTCTGGCCCTGCTGCTCGGCAGCCTCGCCGTGGGCTCGGCCGTCGGGCTCATGGCCGTGTCGGGATGGCTGATCTCCCGCGCCTCCGAACAGCCCCCGGTGCTCTATCTGATGGTCGCCGTCACCGCGACCCGCGCCTTCGGTATCGGCCGCGCCGTCTTCCGGTACGCGGAGCGTCTCGTCTCGCACGACGCGGTGCTGAGGATGCTCGCCGAGCTGCGGGTCTCCGTGTACCGGGGACTGGAGCGGATCGCGCCGGCCGGTCTGCGTACGACGCGGCGCGGCGACCTGCTGTCGCGCCTCGTGGCCGACGTGGACGCCCTTCAGGACTACTGGCTGCGCTGGCTGCTGCCCGTGGGCACCGCGGTCGTCGTCGGGACCGCCGCTGCCGGATTCACCGGCTGGCTGCTCCCGGAGGCGGGCGCCGTGCTCGCCGCCGGGCTGCTCCTCGCCGGGGTGGCCGTGCCCTTGGTCAGCAGTGCGAGCGCCCGTCACGCGGAACGCCAACTGGCGCCCGCGCGGGCCGCGCTGGCCACCAGGATCACGGATCTGCTCAGCGGGACGGCCGAGCTGACGGTCGCGGGCGCGCTGCCCGAACGCGGCCTGCGGGTGCGCGAGGCGGACGGCGTCCTCACCCGGATCGCCTCCCGCGCGGCGACCGCGACCGCGCTCGGCGGCGGTCTCACCGCCCTGATCTGCGGCCTCACGGTGGTCGCCACCGCACTCGTCGCGCTCCCCGCGGTGCACGACGGGCGGCTGGCGGGCGTGGAGCTGGCGGTGGCGGTCCTGACCCCGCTGGCGGCGTTCGAGGCGGTGACGGGACTGCCGCTCGCCGTGCAGTACCGCCGCCGTGTGAAGCGGAGCGCGGAGCGCGTGTACGAGGTGCTGGACGCCCCTGTGCCCGTACGGGAGCCCGTCACGCCCGCTGCCGAGACCGCTTCGCCTTTCCCGCTGGAGGTACGAGGGCTGTCCGCCCGGTACGCGGGAGCGGGCCGCGACGCCCTGGAGTCCGTCGATCTGACGCTCCTGCCCGGCAGGCGTATCGCGGTGGTCGGGCCCTCGGGCTCGGGCAAGTCGACGCTCGCCCAGGTCCTGCTCCGCTTCCTGGACGCACGGGCCGGGACGTACCGCCTCGGCGGTGTCGAGGCGTGCGAACTGGACGGCGACACGGTCCGCAGGCGTGTGGGGCTGTGCGCCCAGGACGCCCATGTCTTCGACAGCTCCATCCGCGAGAACCTGCGCCTCGCCCGTACCGGAGCGACGGACGCCGAACTGCGGGACGCGCTCGCGCGGGCGCGGCTCCTTGACTGGGCCGAGTCGCTGCCCGACGGGCTCGACACCCTGGTGGGTGAACACGGCGCCAGGCTCTCGGGCGGTCAGCGGCAGCGGCTCGCGCTGGCCCGCGCGCTCCTCGCCGACTTCCTCGTACTCGTCCTCGACGAGCCCGCGGAACACCTCGATCTGGTGACGGCCGACGCGCTGACCGCGGACCTGCTGGCCGCCACCCGGGGCCGTACGACCGTCCTGATCACCCACCGTCTCGCGGGGCTCGACGCCGTGGACGAGGTGCTGGTGATGGACGCCGGGCGCGTGGTCCAGCGCGGTGCGTACGCCGATCTCGCCGGTGTGGACGGCCCCTTGCTCCGCATGCTGGAGAGGGAGAGGGAGAGCACGCCCGTCTGACGGAGGGGCGTCGGGCGGGCTGGTCCTGGCCCCGCCCGACTTTCCTCGCCAATTGGGACTAATTAGGCTCAGTGCATGGCAGAGCCGGACCCGAAGGACTCACTCGAAGCCGCGACCCGGGCGACGCGCAGCCTGCAGGGTCTCTCCACCGAACTCACCGCCCGTGTCCCGCAGCTGCTGGAGGCCATGCGCTCCGTCGGCACG
This sequence comes from Streptomyces sp. NPDC055749, assembly GCF_053617235.1. NCBI lineage: Bacteria > Bacillati > Actinomycetota > Actinomycetes > Kitasatosporales > Streptomycetaceae > Streptomyces > Streptomyces sp. NPDC055749. The sequence goes on from NZ_JBSHFH010000002.1 coordinate 58,800, forward strand.
GGCCTGGAACTGCACTCCACCCTTGACCGCATCTGCGAGACCGCGGCCGAGCTGGCGGGAGCCCGCTACGCGGCGATCGGTGTCGTCGACGAGGCCGGCGAGGGGCTGTCCGACTTCGTCACCTACGGAGTGCCGGAGGATGTGGCCCGGGAGATCGGCCATCGGCCCGACGGACAGAAGGGGCTCCTCGGTGCGCTGATCCATGATCCCGTACCCCTCCGGCTGGCCGACCTGACCGCCGATCCCAGGGCCGCCGGATTCCCGCCGGGCCATCCGCGGATGCGTACGTTCCTCGGGGTGCCGATCCGTGTACAGGGGGAGATCTTCGGCAATCTCTATCTGGCGGAGAAGCACGGCGGGACCGAGTTCAACGACTACGACCTGCACATGGTGAGGGTGCTCGCCACCGAGGCCGGGATCGCCATCGGCAACGCCCGGCTGTACGAGGCGGCGCGGCAGCGCGAGCGGTGGATCGACGGCTCGGTGGCCGTCACGACCGCCCTCCTCTCCGGTGGTGACGCCGACGACGCGCTGTCGGTCGTCGCCGAACAGGCCCGTCGTCTCGCCGACTCGGCAGCGGGGATCGTGCTGCTGCCGACATCGGACGGCGGTCTCGAGATCGTCGCGGTCTCCGCCGACGACCCGTCCGCCTCGCTGGGAATCATCATTCCTCCGGGGAGCCCGGTCGTGTCGATGCTCCTCGCCGGTGAGGCCGTCTTCATGGATGACTCGGCCACCGACGAACGCCTGGTCACAAGGCTGGCCGACCAGTTCGGCCCGAGCATGCTGCTGCCCCTGCACAGTGGCGGCAGGGTGCTCGGCGCGCTCGCCACCCCGCGCGGTCGGGGCGAGCGCCCGTTCACGGAGGCGGAGCGGACGCTCGCCACCCAGTTCGCCTCGCAGGCGGCGCTCGCGCTGATGATGGCCGAGGCGCAGCGCGACCGCGAACGGCTCGCGGTGTACGAGGACCGGGACCGGATCGCCCGTGACCTCCACGACCTCGTCATCCAACGGCTGTTCGCCACCGGGATGATGCTGGAGAGCGCTCAGCGCAGGTCGGTGGTCCCCGAGGTGCAGACCGGAGTCGGACGGGCCGTCGACGAACTGGACGTGACGATCCAGGAGATCCGGACGGCGATCTTCGCGCTCCAGCAGGAACCGGCCGAGGCGCCTTCGGGGCTGCGCACCCGCGTGCTGCGGGAGATCAACATGGCGGCCGTGCCACTGGGCTTCAAGCCCTCGCACCACTTCGTCGGACCGGTCGACTCACTCGTGGGCGAGCTCACCGGGAAGAACCTCATCGCGGCCCTGCGCGAGGCACTGTCCAACGCGTTCCGGCACGCCGCTGCCTCGCTGATCGATGTGGTCGTCGACGCGACCGTGACGCTGCCGGACGGGCGCGAAGGAGTACGCCTCACGGTCGCCGACGACGGGGTGGGCATCCCTGACGGCGGGCGGCGCAGCGGTCTGCGCAACCTGGCCCGCCGCGCGGAGTCACTGGGCGGCGCGAGCTGGTTCGGCCCCGGGATCGGGGAGGACGGGGGCGGTGCGACGGTGGTGTGGGAGGCGCCCCTCTGACGGCCGCGCCTCCCGTGCACGGTGCGTCAGCGGGCGGCGAGAATACGCTCGATGACGACGGCCACGCCGTCCTCGTTGTTCGTGAGGGTCCTTCCGGAAGCGGAGGCCACCGCGTCGGGGTGGGCGTTGCCCATCGCGTACGAGGCGCCCGTCCAGCTCAGCATCTCCACGTCGTTGGGCATGTCCCCGAAGGAGACCACCTCGGACGGGTCGATGCCGCGCTCGGCGCAGCAGAGGGCGAGGGTGCTGGCCTTGGAGACACCCGGGCCGCTGAGCTCCAGGAGGGCTGTCGGGCTGGACCGGGTGATGGATGCCAGGCTGCCCGCAGCGGTGCGGGCCAGCGCGAGGAACTCGTCCGGGGCCAGTTCGGCGTGATGGGCCAGGAGCTTGATCACGGGGGCGCCGGAGCCCGGGGACTCCTCCTGGAGCAGCTTCTCGGCGACGGCGACGGTGGCACCCGGGTCCAGGTGGAACGGCGGGTAGGCCGGTTCGTAGTGGATGCCGGTGGTGAACTCGACGGCGAACGAGGTGCCGGGGGCCACTTCGCGGAGCGTGCGGACCGCGGTGAGGGCGGCGTCCCGCTCCAGTGGCCGGACCAGGAGCGGCTTGCCCTCGGCACGCAGATCGACGACGGTCGCGCCGTTCGCGCAGATCGCCATGCCGTGAGGGTGGACGTGGTCGCGGACGACATCCATCCATCGGGCGGGCCGGCCGGTGACGAAGAAGACCTCGATCCCGGCCTCCTCGGCCGCCGCGAGGGCTGCCACCGTGCGGTCCGACAGTGTCTTGTCGTCGCGCAGGAGTGTGCCGTCCAGGTCGGTGGCGATCAGCCGGGTTACGGCAGGCAGAGGCGAGTCGGTAGCTGAGGTCACAGGGTCATTCTCCCGTACGGAGGTGCACGGGCGTGCGCAGGGGCGCACATTTGAGGGCACGCGCCCCTGAGCAGCAGAACATGCCTTTGGCATGTGCCCGGGGACATCTGAACGGAAATCAGCGGAACTGAGCAGGCCCCTCGGTGGCGATCCGCTCGAAGACCTTCTCGTCGGCGGCGAAGTCCGAGCCGGGGACCGGCCAGTGGAGCACGATCTCCGTGAACCCCAGCTCGAAGTGCGTCCCCGCGAAGTCCACGTACGCGTCGAAGGAGTCCAGCGGGCGGTCGGGGGTGAAGCCGGTGAGAAGGATCTTGTCCAGCTCCGTGGTGTCCCGGCCGACCGCGGCGCCCGCCGCCGCGAGCCCGTCGAGCTGTCGGCGCAGCGCGTCCACGGACTGTGCCGGCGTCCCCGTCTCGTACAGCTTCGGGTCACCGGTGGTCACCCACCCCTGGCCGTACCGCGCGGCGAGCTTCTGCCCGCGCGGGCCGGTGGCGGCGATCGCGAAGGGGAGCCTGGGGCGCTGCACACAGCCGGGGATGTTGCGGGCCTCGTTGGCCGTGTAGAACTCGCCCTCGTGCGTGACCGAGGGCTCGCGCAGCAGCTGATCGAGCAGCGGGACGAACTCGGCGAAGTGGTCGGCGCGTTCGCGCGGCGTCCACGGGGCCTCGTCGGTCCTGCGCAGCGTCGTGGCGTCGAAGCCGTTGCCCCCGGCGCCGATGCCGAGGGTGATACGTCCGCCGGAGACGTCGTCGAGCGTGATGAGATCCTTGGCGAGCGTCACGGGGTGCCGGAAGTTCGGCGAGGTGATGAGGGTGCCCAGACGCATCCGCTCGGTGGCGGCAGCGGCGGCGGTCAGCGTGGGGATCGCACCGAACCACGGTCCGTCGCGGAAGGTCCGCCAGGCCAGATGGTCGTAGGTGTACGCGGCGTGGAAACCGAGGTCCTCGGCCCGCTGCCAGACCTTTCGGCCTTCGCTCCAGCGGTGAATGGGCAGGATGAGGGTGCTCAAATGCATACATGCGACATTACGGCCGAGTCGTCGGGATACGTCGCAGGGGTCGGCGCGAGTGGTTGCCGCCTCCTGTGCACGGGGCGACGCTGGAACTGGACGCGGCCGGTCCCATCCCGCGCGTGAGCGCGGCGCCGGGCGCTGTTCACTGGAAGGATGAGCCCTCATGAGGATGCTGCTGACCGTTCGGATGGACACCGAGCAGGCGAACCGAGCCGTCTCCGACGGGACGATGCCCAAGCTCATCGGGGACATCGTGGAAACCCTCAAGCCCGAGGCGGCCTACTTCACGCCGACGGAGGGCGAACGTACCTGCATGCTTGTCTTCGACATGGAAGAAACCGCGCAGATGCCTCCGATCGCCGAGCCGTTCTTCCAGGCCGGCGGCAAGGTCAGCATGCAGCCCGTCATGAACCTCGACGATCTCCGCAAGGGCCTCGGCAACCTCGCGCGCTGACCGCACTCAGCCGGGCATACGCAGGAACTCCGGTGGTACGGCGTCGGTGAGCCAGACCCCGTTGGCGCTGACGTGAAAGGTGTGACCGGCCCGGTGCATGGCCGCCGCGTCCACCGACAGCACGACGGGCCTGCCGCGGCGGGCGCCGACACGGGTCGCGGTCTCGCGGTCGGGCGACAGGTGGACATGGTGGCGGGTCATGGGGCGCAGCCCTTCGGTGCGGATCATGTCCAGGGCCCGCGCGACAGTGCCGTGGTAGAGGTACGCGGGCGGCTCGGCCGGAGGCAGCGCGAGGTCCACCGTGACGCTGTGGCCCTGGTTCGCGCGGATGCGGTCGCCGTCCACGGTGAAGCGCTGTTTGTCGTTGGCCGCGACGACGTGTTCGAGCTCGTCGCGGGTGAGGGCGAATCCCTGCCGGGCCGTCGCACGCAGAAGCTCGTCGATCGGTACCCAGCCCTGGGCGTCGAGCGTGATGCCGATGCGCTCGGGTTTGTGCCGGAGATGGGCCGAGAGGTACTTGGACACCTTGACCATGCGTTGTTCGTTCATCCGGTCAGAGTGCCCAGGGCGCACGTCCCGGCGCACCCGGATTTTCCAGCAGTGATGTAAGCCCACAGGTTTGATCCACAGCCAACTGCGGTTATCCACAGGCAGTTTGGCGATTCTGTGGACAAGTAGCGGCCGAAATAGGCTATTTGGTCAACTTATTTGGTTTTTGCGTGAGATGAGGCAAGAGAGTCCAATGTCCTGGCCTGCACCTCCCGTTCAGTTGCTGCCGCGACGAAGGCCGCCGCCTGCTCCGCGCCAACCAGCTCGTGGACGGCGCGCATTGTCCCGGCCGGCAGAAGGACCGGGCGGGGCGTGTCGTCGTCGGTCAGCGGCTCTTCGGAGCCCAAGTGATGGTGCAGGTGACGGGTCGCGAACAACCGCATGGCGCGGGCCAGTTCGGCGTCGACCGTCTGTTGGGCGAGCGGCCGGAGCCGACGCACCATCGACGCGGCCTCCGCCGCGTCCGCGTCCGTCGGAGGGCGGTGACCGAGATAGCGGGCGAAGACGTGCTCGGTGGTGAACTCCAGGAAGCGGGACGCTATGTGCTCGACCTGCCCCCGAAGTTCACGGAGATGAGAGGCGATCGCGGAGAGCGGGACCCCGGCCGCGTACAACTCGGCGGCCACGGACAGCTCTTGTGGGCTGGGGACCAGGAACTCGTCCTCCTTGCCCGGCACACGTTCGAGTACGCCGAGTGCCACCGCCTCGTCGACCGCCGCGTCGTCCGGCCTGGAACCGAACCTCATGTCGAGATCGGCGCGGGTGATCCGGCCGGCCTCCTCATCGGTCCATGGACCCTGCACCTCGGCGACCAGGCCGAGCACTCCGCCCAGACCGCGGCCGGCGTCCCACGCCTCCAGCAACTCCTTGATGCTGGCCAGGGTGTAGCCCCGGTCCAGGAGATCCGCGATCTGCCGGAGCCTGGCCAGGTGCGTGCACCGGTAGACGTTGGCCCTACCGCGCCGCTCAGGTGTGGGCAGGAGCCCCCGGTCCTGGTAGGCGCGGATCGTGCGGACCGTGGCACCGCTGGCATGGGCCAGGTCCTCGATCCGGTACTCGGCGTCCGCTCGGGCCCCGGTCCCGCCCGCCGTCCCGCCCCCGGTCACAGCGGCGGCTTCAGACGGGCGATGGAGCGCAGCACCCTGGGACTCACCCGGGACAGCAGCCGCGCCCCCCGGGCCTCCGGGGTGACCGGCACGACGGCCTGATTACGCACGACGGCCTTCAGGATCGCGTCGGCGACCTTCTCCGGCGGGTAGTTCCGGAGCCCGTACAGCCTGCTGGTCCGCTTCTGGAGGCGCTTCTCCTCCGCCGCGTCCGTGCCGGCGAACCGCGTGGTCGCCGTGATGTTGGTGTTGACGATGCCCGGGCAGATCGCGCTGACGCCGATGGACTTCTCGGCCAGTTCGGCCCGCAGGCACTCACTGAGCATCAGCACCGCCGCCTTGGACGTGCTGTACGCGGGCAGGGCGCGCGAGGGCTGGAAGGCCGCGGCGGAAGCCGTGTTGACGATGTGGCCGCCCTGGCCGCGGTCGGCCATCTGCTTCCCGAAGATCCGGCAGCCGTGGATGACCCCCCACAGATTGACGTCGAGAACCTTCTTCCATTCCTCGCTCGTCGTCTCCAGGAAGGAGCCGGACAGTCCTATCCCGGCGTTGTTGACCAGCACGTCGACGATGCCGTACTCCCGGGCGACCTTCTCCGCGAGCTTCTCCATCGCCTGCTCGTCGCTGACGTCGACCGTCTCGCCCCAGGCGGCCGGAGAGCCGATCAGCCGGGCCATCTCCGCCGTCCGGGCCGCTCCCTCGCCGTCCCGGTCCACCGCGACCACCCGTGCGCCCGCCTCGGCGAACGCGAAGGCGGTGGCCCGGCCGATTCCTCCGGCCGCCCCCGTCACCAGGACCAGCTGTCCGCCGAACCGGTCGGCATGGGCCCCGGTCGCCATCGAGCCCTGCACCGGCATACCGTCCCGCTTCGCGTCCTCGTTGGCCGCGACGAACTCGCTGATCCAGGCGGACAGCTGGTCCGGCCTCGTACGGGGAACCCAGTGCTTGGCCGGCAACGACCGCCGCACGAGTTGCGGAGCCCACAGCTCCAGTTGGTCGTAGAGCGACTCGGAGAGGAAGAAGTCGTCGGTCGGCGTGATCAGTTGGACCGGGACGTGTGCGTAGGCGTCCGCCCGGGGCCTGCGCAGACGGGGGCGGACGTTGTCACGGTAGAGCCAGGCCCCGTGCGCGGCGTCCTGGGGCAGCGACGCCGTCGGGTAGTCGCCCGCGGGCACCTTCTCCATGCGCTGGAGGATCCGCGGCCACTGCTTGCCGAGCGGCCCGCGCCAGGCGAGCTCCGGCAGGACCGGGGTGTGCAGCATGTACACGTACCAGGACTTGGCGCCCTGCCCCATGAGCTGGCCGACCCTGCGCGGAGTGGGCCGGCTCATGCGCTGCTTGATCCAGTGACCGAAGTGGTCGAGGGAAGGCCCGGACATGGAGGTGAAGGAGGCGATCCGCCCCTCGGTCCGCTTGACCGTGGCGAATTCCCACGCCTGGACCGAACCCCAGTCGTGTCCCACCACATGCACGGGCCGGTCCGGGCTCACCGCGTCCACGACGGCCAGGAAGTCGTCCGTGAGCTTCTCCAGCGTGAAACCGCCCCGCAGCGGGGACGGCGCCGTCGACCTGCCGTGGCCGCGTACGTCGTACAGCACGACGTGCCACTCATCGGCCAGCCGCGAGGCCACCTCCGACCAGACCTCCTTGCTGTCCGGATAGCCGTGCACCAGCACGACCGTCGGCCTGGACCCGTCGCCCAACTCGGCGACACACAGCTCGATTCCGCCCGTGCGGACCCAGCGCTCGCGCGCTTCACGCAGCGTCATGCCGCCACCTTCTCCTCTGCCCAGCGCCGCACATGCGGCAGATCGTCGTCCAGCCAGAACGCGCTCTGTTCGGGGTCCTTGGAGTCGGTGACGACCAGGATCTCCTCGAACTTCGCGCCCGTACCCCGGAATCCGAGGTGCGGCTCCACCGCCCACAGCCCCGGCTGCGGCGGGTGGTCGGAGAAGCGGTAAGGGCTCCACAGGGGAGACCAGCCGTCCCGGTGGCCGTGCAGCGCGTCGCTCGCCAGCCCCTTGAGCGACTGGGTGCCGAATCCGAAGACATGGGGGGACCAGCGCCGCTCGGTCACACGGTCGACCTTGTGGGCGATGACACCGAACGGATACGCCCGGTGCCGGTTCGCGTATCCCTGTCTGATCATGAGCCGCTCGACGTCCTCGTAGATCTCGCGCAGTGAACGCCGCTCACGGACCTCGCGCAGGATCAGCTCGCGGTGGACCTCCAGATCGGCCAGCAGCCTGTCGTGCAGCGGGCTGAGGCCGAGGCAGCCGGAATAGCCGATGTCCGCGGTGAACCCCTTGTACACCGGGGCCATGTCGAGGATGAACGGCATCCCCGGCTCCAGCTTCCGGCCGGTCGGGAAGAACTGCAACGGCACCTTGAAGCCCGCGAACGCCGTACGGTCCCCGAACCAGGCGAACGGGAGGTGGAACCAGTCCCGCACACCGCGCTCGCGCAGCCAGTCACGCTGCATCCGGGCCGCCTCGCGCTCCGTCACACCCGGCCTGAGCTGGGCGGCGACCGCCTCCGCGCAGTCGTACGCGAGGCGCTGCACCTCTCTGAACCCCCGCAGCTCCGGGGCTGATTGGTCCTTCACTGCCGAGGTCATGCAACCGTCCGTTCCCTGACGTGTGCGGTCCGTGCCCGTAACGTGACACTGATGAATGTGACAATGTCCGGCGGCTACGTCAAGAGGCGTGCGGCGACCTGTGGACAACTCCGCGGACGGGCCACCCCGGTCCGGACGTCCTCCCTTGTGGGGTCCCCCTACGGGTCCGTACGCCTGGAGTCTGACGCCGATACAGCCGCCAGGTCTGACGACCGCTGTGGCCCACGCCACTACCGTCGAACCCGTGACTGTGATCGTGACCGAAAGCCTGAGCAAGCGGTTCCCCCGCGTGACCGCGCTTGACCGGCTCACCCTGGACATCGGACCCGGTGTAACCGGCCTGGTGGGTTCCAACGGGGCCGGCAAGTCCACATTGATCAAGATCCTGCTGGGTCTGTCCCCCGCCACCGAAGGCCGGGCCGCTGTCCTCGGGCTCGACGTCGCCACCAGTGGCGCCGCCATCCGGGAGCGCGTCGGCTACATGCCCGAGCACGACTGCCTGCCGCCCGACGTCTCGGCGACCGAGTTCGTCGTGCACATGGCCCGGATGTCCGGCCTGCCTCCCACGGCGGCGCGCGAGCGCACCGCCGACACGCTGCGCCACGTCGGTCTGTACGAGGAGCGCTACCGGCCCATCGGTGGCTACTCGACCGGCATGAAACAGCGGGTGAAGCTGGCCCAGGCACTCGTCCACGACCCGCAGCTGGTCCTTCTGGACGAGCCGACCAACGGCCTGGATCCGGTGGGCCGGGACGAGATGCTCGGCCTGATCCGCCGTATCCACACCGACTTCGGCATCTCCGTGCTCGTCACCTCCCACCTCCTGGGCGAACTCGAGCGCACCTGCGACCACGTGGTCGTCGTCGACGGCGGCACCCTGCTGCGGTCGAGCTCCACCAGCGACTTCACGCAGACCACCACGACCCTCGCGGTCGAGGTCACCGACAGCGACACCCACCCCGACGGCACGGACGCGCTGCGCAAGGTCCTCACCGAGGCCGGCGTCACCCTGGTCGGCCTCGACGGCGTCGACACCGAGGGGCTGCCGGGAGCGGGCCACATCCTCCTGGTCGAGGCGACCGGCGAGGAGACGTACGACATCGTCCGCGACAGCGTCGCCGTCCTCGGACTCGGCCTCGTACGGATGGAACAGCGGCGCCACCACATCGCCGAGGTCTTCCGTACCGAAGAGGCGCCGCAAGCAGTCGGCGCGGCACACGCCGCGGGCGCCGGCGCCGTAACGCAGAAGGGGAGCGGTTCGTGATGAGCACCGAGACCGGGGCCGTGACCGGGGGCGACAGCTCCCGGATCCACAACATCGGCTACCGCTCCTACGACGGCCCGCGCCTGGGCCGAGCCTATGCGCGCCGCTCGCTCTTCTCGCAGTCCCTCAGGGGCTCGTTCGGGCTCGGCCGCTCCGCGAAGTCCAAGGTGCTCCCGATGCTGCTGTGCGGGGTGATGTGCCTGGTCGCGCTGGTCCTCGTCGCGGTCGCCATCGCCACACCCAACATGACGAAACTGCCCATCAAGTACACGGCGTTCGCGATCTACCTCCAGGCGGTGATCGGGCTCTTCATCGCCGCACAGGCACCGCAGTCCGTCTCCAGGGACCTGCGGTTCAAGAGCATCCCGCTGTACTTCTCCCGGCCGATCGAACGCGGCGACTACGTGGTCGCCAAGTACGCGGCCATGGCGTCCGCCCTGTTCATCCTCACCGCCACGCCGCTCGTCATCCTGTACGCGGGTTCGCTGCTCGCGAAGTTCGACTTCGCCGACCAGACCAAGGGATTCGGACAGGGGCTGGTGTCGGTGGCGCTGCTGTCCGTCCTGTTCGCCGGACTCGGTCTGGTGATGGCCGCCCTCACACCGCGCCGCGGCTTCGGCGTCGCGGCGGTGATCGCCGTACTGACCATCTCCTACGGGGCGGTCTCCACGGTCCAGGCCATCGCCTGGGAGACGGGGTCCGACGGGGCGGTGCCGTGGCTGGGGCTCTTCTCCCCGATCACACTGATCGACGGTGTCCAGACCGCGTTCCTCGGTGCCACCTCCGCCTTCCCCGGAGGGGAAGGCCCGGGCGCCGGTGCCGGAGTGGCGTATCTGATCGTTGTTCTCGCGCTCGTCGCCGGCTCGTACGCCGTGCTGATGCGCCGCTACCGGAAGGTCGGGCTGTGACCACCATCGAGATCGACCACACCTCGCGCTGGTTCGGCAACGTGGTCGCCGTCAACGACGTCAGCATGACGGTGGGCCCGGGTGTCACGGGTCTGCTCGGCCCCAACGGCGCAGGAAAGTCCACGCTGATCAACATGATGGCCGGGTTTCTCGCCCCGTCGACGGGCAAGGTCACGCTCGACGGCAGGACGATCTGGCGGAACGAGGCGGTCTACAAGGAGATCGGCATCGTGCCCGAGCGGGAAGGCATGTACGACTTCCTGACCGGCCGCGAGTTCGTCGTCGCCAACGCCGAACTGCAGGGACTCGGCGACGAGGCGGCGCGCAAGGCGCTGGCCACCGTCGAGATGGAGCACGCGCAGGACCGCAAGATCTCGACGTACAGCAAGGGCATGCGCCAGCGCGTGAAGATGGCGTCCGCGCTGGTCCACGAGCCGTCCGTGCTGCTGCTCGACGAGCCGTTCAACGGAATGGACCCGCGTCAGCGCATGCAGCTGATGGAGCTGCTGCGGCGGATGGGCGCGGAGGGCCGTACGGTCCTGTTCTCCTCGCACATCCTCGAAGAGGTCGAGCAACTGGCCTCGCACATCGAGGTGATCGTGGCAGGCCGGCACGCCGCGTCCGGTGACTTCCGGCGCATCCGCCGGCTGATGACGGACCGGCCGCACCGCTATCTCGTACGGTCCAGCGACGACCGCGCACTCGCTGCCGCGCTCATCGCCGACCCGTCCACCGCGGGCATCGAGGTCGACCTGAGCGAACGTGCCCTGCGGATCCAGGCCGTGGACTTCGGGCGCTTCACCGCGCTGCTGCCGAAGGTGGCACGCGAGCACGGCATCCGGCTGCTGACCGTTTCGCCGTCCGACGAGTCCCTCGAATCGGTCTTTTCCTATCTCGTAGCGGCCTGACCAGTGGCCGATAAGGAGCTGTGAAGCGTCATGTACGACCCCACAGTCGCTCGGCTCACCTACCGGGCACTGCTCGGCCGGCGCCGGGCCGCCATTCTGTTCATCCTGCCGGTGCTGCTGGTGGTCATCGCCGTTGCGGTACGGGCGTTGGCCGGCGTGGACGACCAGGTGGCCGCCAATGTGCTGGGCGGCTTCGCCATCGCCACGATGGTTCCGCTCATCGGTGTCATCGCGGGGACCGGGGCGATCGGACCGGAGATCGATGACGGCTCGATCGTCTACCTCCTGGCCAAGCCGGTGAAGCGTCCGACGATCATCGTGACGAAGCTGATCGTGGCCATTGCCGTGACGATGGTGTTCTCGGCACTGCCGACCCTGATCGCGGGCCTGATCCTCAACGGCAACGGTCAGCAGATCGCCGTGGCCTACACGATCGCGGCGCTGGTCGCCTCGATCGCGTACAGCGCGCTGTTCCTGCTGCTCGGCACGGTCAGCCGGCACGCCGTCGTCTTCGGCCTGGTGTACGCCCTCGTGTGGGAGGCGCTCTTCGGCAGCCTGGTGCCGGGCGCGCGGACGCTCAGCGTGCAGCAGTGGTCCCTCGCGGTCGCCGAGAAGGTGGCCGGGGAGGGTGCGATCACTTCGGACGTCGGCCTGCCGCTGGCGACGCTGCTGCTGGCGGGTATCACGGTGGCCGCCACCTGGTACGCGGGCCAGAAGCTGAGGGCGCTGAAGCTCGCCGGCGAGGAGTGAGCCGACCTGCCCGACATGGTGCGACCCCCGTCCGATGGGCGGGGGTCGTTCTGTGTCCTATGAACGGACAGTGGTACGCGTGACTGTACGGTTATCGGCTCGTTGTTCAGTGTGCGTGGAGGCAGTTGGAATCTGTGGCGTCGAGCGTTCGTGAATTCGGGGATCGCCGACACCGGTGAGGCAGTGCCGGCCGGGTCGGTCATTGAGTCAGTGGCAACCGTGAGCGTCCTCCACCCCTGAAGCCCGGGGACAGGGCCGTCCATCGCCGTTCCCGCGCACGAAAGGCATGCCCATGCCCACGGAAGTCGCCCTGCTCGAATCACGCGCCCTGCGTGTTGAGCGGATGGGGCGCGTCGACGTCCTCGACAAGATCAAGAGTCTTGTCATGCTCCCGGACGGAATTCACGTTCGCACAGAGGATGTCGCTCGCTACTTCGAAGTATCCACAGAAGCCGTAAAGAAGGTGACCCAGCGCCATCGAGCCGAGATGGAGGAGAACGGGCTCACGCTGCTGCGCGGCGCTGACCTGCGAACCTTCCATAGGGACATGTTGTCCCTATGGACCGGCGGGGAGGGTGAGAGTTATCCACAGGCCGCCACTCAGCTCACGCTCTACACCCGCAGAACCGTGCTCAACGTCGCCATGCTTCTTCGCGACAGCGACATCGCGCGGTGCGTGCGTACGTACCTTCTCGACGCCGAGGAGGAGCTGAAGGTGGCGTACCGCTCGCTGGATCAGCGCGTCACCGGCATCGAAGGCTGCCTCGCCGGTGTCGGCAACGCGCTCCAGGAGCTCGGCCCGGTGCTCGGCAGGATGTCGGAGCGGCTCGACAGCCTCGACCGGAAGCTGGACGTCACGTACCAGGTCGTCGGCGCCATGAGTGTGAAGCTCTCGGACGTCTCCCAGGACATCGTCCGCATCGACACACGCATGGACGGTCTCGCCCAGCAGCTGAAGGATCTGCGCGGCTGACCCGACCCTGACACCCGACAGCTCGCGGTCCGCCCCGGCTTCCCGACGCACGGGCGCGGACCGCGAGTTAATCGGTGGCACGGGAGGCGCGCCACGCGGCACAGTGGTGGAGACAGCGCGCACGGATACGTACGCCAATGACCGGGGAGGAGCGCGGCGATGACCGAGAGTCCGAGTCCGTCGAGTTCCCAGCAGGGTGGTCCGCAGCCGGTCCCGGAGTAGCCGCATCAGCTACTCCGCCGAACCGCTCGCCGCAGGACCCCCCGGGTGGCCCTTCACGCGCGTCGCGCGCGGCCACCCGCCCGGAGGATTGGCCGAGTGGTAAGGCAGCGGCTTGCTAAGCCGTCGTCGGGGTCGCGAAACCCCGCGCGCGTTCGATCCGCGCATCCTCCGCCGCAGAATTTACGGGGGAGTCCGCCGGGGCCGGCGGGCTCCCCCCGTGCGTCAGGCGCGCCCTGTCCTCAGAAGCTCCTCCAGCACCACGGCGATGCCGTCCTGCTGGTTCGAAGCGGTGATCTCGTGGGCCACGGCCTTGAGGTCGTCGTGCGCGTTCGCCATGGCCACACCGTGCCGCGCCCAGCCGAACATCGGGATGTCGTTCGGCATGTCACCGAAGGCCAGCGTGTCCGCGGCCTTCAGGCCCAGCCGACGGGCGGCCAGGGACAGCCCGGTCGCCTTGCTCAGCCCCAGCGGCAGGATCTCCACCACACCCGGACCCGCCATGACCACGTCCACCAGACTGCCGACCGCCTCCCGGGCGGCCTTGGCCAGCGCGTCGTCGCCGAGCTCCGGATGCTGGATGTAGACCTTGTTGAGCGGGGCGGCCCACATCTCGGCGGGATCGTCCACGAAGACGGCCGGCAGCGGTCCCTCCTGCACCCGGTAACCGGGCCCGACCAGCACCTCGCCGTCGAGTCCGTCACGGCTGGCGGCCAGCGCCAGAGGACCGACCTCCGCCTCGACCTTCGACAGCGCAAGACCGGCGAGCTGCCGGTCCAGGGTGAGCGAGGTCAGCAGCTTGTGCTCACCGGCGTGGTAGACCTGCGCGCCCTGGCCGCAGACCGCGAGGCCCTCGTAACCCAGGTCGTCCAGGATGTGCCGGGTCCACGGGACCGCGCGTCCGGTGACGATGATGTGCGCGGCGCCGGCCGCGGTGGCTGCGGTCAGCGCCTCGCGCGAGCGCTCGGAGACCGTGTCGTCGTCACGCAGCAGCGTGCCGTCGAGGTCGGTCGCGATGAGCTTGTACGGGAAGGTCGTCACTTGGAGACCGGCTCCAGGACCTCACGCCCGCCGAGGTACGGCCGCAGCACCTCGGGAACCCGCACCGAACCGTCGGCGAGCTGGTGGTTCTCCAGGATCGCCACGATCGTGCGCGGTACGGCGCAGAGCGTGCCGTTCAGCGTGGCCAGCGGCTGGACCTTCTTACCGTCGCGCATCCGGACGGACAGGCGGCGCGCCTGGAAACCGTCGCAGTTCGAGGCGGAGGTCAGCTCGCGGTACTTGCCCTGCGTCGGAATCCACGCCTCGCAATCGAACTTCCGGGAGGCGGAGGCCCCCAGGTCGCCCGAGGCGACGTCGATCACCTGGAAGGGCAGCTCGAGCGCGGTCAGCCACTGCTTCTCCCAGTCGAGGAGACGCCGGTGCTCGGCCTCGGCGTCCGCCGGATCGACGTACGAGAACATCTCGACCTTGTCGAACTGGTGGACGCGGAAAATGCCGCGGGTGTCCTTGCCGTACGTGCCGGCCTCGCGGCGGAAGCAGGGCGAGAAGCCCGCGTACCGCAGCGGCAGCTTGTCGGCCTCGACGATCTCGTCCATGTGGTACGCGGCGAGGGGCACCTCGGACGTACCGACCAGGTAGAAGTCGTCCTTCTCCAGGTGGTAGACGTCCGCGGATGCCTGGCCGAGGAAGCCGGTGCCCTCCATGGCGCGCGGGCGGACCAGCGCGGGGGTCAGCATCGGGATGAAGCCGGCCTCGGTGGCCTGCGCGATCGCGGCGTTGACCAGCGCGAGTTCCAGCAGCGCGCCGACACCCGTCAGGTAGTAGAAGCGCGAACCGGAAACCTTGGCCCCGCGCTCCATGTCGATGGCGCCCAGCGCCTCGCCGAGCTCCAGGTGGTCCTTCGGGGCGAAGCCCTCGGCCCCGAAGTCGCGGATGGTGCCGTGCGTTTCGAGGACGACGAAGTCCTCCTCGCCGCCGACCGGCACGTCCTCGTGGACGATGTTGCCGAGCTGGAGGAGCAGCCGCTTGGCCTCGGCGTCGGCCTCGTCCTGAGCGGCGTCGGCCGCCTTGACTTCGGCCTTCAGCTGATCGGCCTTCTTGAGCAGCTCGACGCGCTCGTCCGGGGATGCCTTGGGGATCAGCTTGCCGAGCGACTTCTGCTCGGAGCGGAGTTCGTCGAAGCGGACGCCGGACGACCTGCGCAGCTCGTCGGCGGAGAGAAGGGCGTCGACGAGCGCGACGTCCTCTCCACGGGCGCGCTGGGAGGCGCGAACACGGTCGGGGTCCTCACGGAGCAGGCGAAGGTCAATCACCCCTCAAGGCTACCGGTGCGGGGTTCCCCCGCTCGAACCGATATCGATGAGCGTGTCACTTTGCCCGAATTGCCGGAATTGATAATCCTGGAGGGAATCGTCGGTCCGCGTGTGGCCGGGGTGGTCAATAAACGAGCGCATTCCCCCGAAAAGGGTTCAAGTGGTTCGCGCTGCTTGACGCACCGGGCTTGTGGGAGGCGGGAGTTGGGGGCGGAATCCCGATGTTGTCCACAGGTGGGGGCGGTTCGATTTAGTTATCCACAGGCTGTGAGGAAGATCTGTGGACACCGGAAGAGATCGTTCCGAAAGCCGCATGAAGGCTCATGGATTCCCCGCTCAAACGCAGTTCACACACTCATTCGGGTGGGAATTCGATGCTCTAAAGAGTTGATCAATGCAATTGGGGTGACACGGGACGACCTGGGGTTCTGTGGACGGATCTGATGCCACTGAGCCGATTTGTCGACCATGTCGCATTACGGTGTCGACTTGTCCCCAGGTCGAGAGGTCGGCCTGTGGATAACTCTGTGGGTAAATGAAAATCTGCAGGTAGGACCGGTGGGCAACGCACAGGACGCCCCTCGTGGGGGCGCCGCCGGTGCCCGGCTCAGCCGGGCCGGTTACACGTCGGGCCGTCAGGCCCGGTGCTGCGTCAGGCCCGGCCGTCCTGGCTGCGGGCCAGCCAGTCGGAAGCCTCGGTGAAGTCGGAGTCCGAGGTCCCCGCGCGCAGCGCGCGTACGTCCTCGGCCGTCACTCCGGCCCGCGGATACGAACCCAGGAACCGCACGTTCGGGCAGATGCGCTTGAGCCCCATCAGCGCCTCGCCGACCCGCCGGTCCGCGATGTGCCCTTCGGCGTCCACGGCGAAGCAGTAGTTGCCGATGCCCTCCCCGGTGGGCCGGGACTGGATCAGCATCAGGTTGACCCCGCGTACGGCGAACTCCTGGAGGAGTTCGAGCAGTGCACCCGGGTGGTCGTCGCCCAGCCAGATGACCACCGAGGTCTTGTCCGCGCCGGTCGGCGCCGACGGCCGGGCCGGGCGGCCCACCAGGACGAAGCGGGTCTGGGCGTTCTCGGCGTCGTGGATCTCCGTCACCAGCGGTTCCAGGCCGTAGGTCGCCGCGGCGAACTCCCCGGCGAAGGCGGCGTCGTAACGCCCCTCCTGGACCAGCCGCGCACCGTCGGCGTTGGACGCGGCCGACTCCCACACGGCCTTCGGGAGATGGGCCGCCATCCAGTTGCGTACCTGCGGCTGCGCGGCCGGGTGCGCCGTGACCGTCTTGATGTCGGTCAGCTTGGTCCCCGGACGCACCAGCAGCGCGAACGTGATGGAGAGCAGCACCTCGCGGTAGATCATGAGCGGTTCACCGGTGGTCAGCTCGTCGAGCGTCGCCGTGATGCCGCCCTCGACGGAGTTCTCGATGGGTACGAGCGCTGCCGCCGCTTCGCCGCTGCGCACCGCGTCCAGAGCCGCCGGTACGGAGACCATCGGGACGAGCTCCCGGGTGGCGGCCTCCGGGAGCGTACGGAGGGCGACCTCGGTGAAGGTGCCTTCGGGGCCGAGATAGGCGTAGCGCGTGGCTGACATACGGTCACCCTAATGCGCCCTGCGTGAGGGGCCTCGCCGTCTCAGGATGCGGCCGGGCAGCCGTCAGGACTCCAGCAGCCGCTGCCCCACGTACTCACCCTCCGCCGCGCCGCCCGGCACCGCGAAGAGACCGCTCGCCTCGTGCCGGATGAACGGCGAGAGCGCGTCGCCCCGGTCGAGCTTGCGCTGCACCGGCACGAAGCCCCGGAACGGGTCCGCCTGCCAGCAGACGAAGAGGAGCCCGGCGTCCGGGGTGCCGTCCGCCGCGATGCCGTCGTGGTACGAGAAGGGGCGCCGCAGCATCGCCGCTCCGCCGTTCTTCTCGGGGGAGGAGATCCGGGAGTGGGCGTTGTCGGGGATCAGGAGGCGGCCGTCGGGGCCGGCCTTGTCGAGGTCCATCTCGGTCGTCTCGGTGCCGCCGCTGAGCGGGGCGCCGTCCGCCTTGCGGCGCCCTATCACCCGCTCCTGCCGCTCCACCGGGAGCTTCTCCCAGTCGTCGAGGAGCATCCTGATGCGCCGTACGACGGCGTACGAGCCGCCCGCCATCCAGTCGAACGCCGGCCCGGAGCCGGGCGAGGCGGTGCCGGTCCCGGTGCTCGAAGGTACGAAGATCCGCTGGTCGAAATCGCTGTCGGACGGCTTCGGATTGCCGGTGCCGTCGATCTGGCCCATCAGATTGCGGGCGGTTCTCGGCCGGTCGGTGGCGCCCGGAGTGCGGTTGAAGCCGTTCATCTGCCAGCGCACCCGGGCCGTCGCGGCGGCCTCCTTCTGGATGGCGCGCAGCGCGTGGAAGGCGACGAGCGCGTCGTCGGCGCCGATCTGTACCCAGAGGTCGCCGTTGGAGCGCTTGGCGTCGAGGTGGTCGGAGGAGAAGGGCGGCAGCGGGTCGAGGCCGGTGGGCCGACGGCTGGTCAGGCCCGTACGTTCGAAGAAGGTGCGGCCGAAGCCGAAGGTGACCGTCAGCGAGGACGGCCCGGCGTCCAGCGCGATCCCGGTGTCGTGGCCTTCGCCGTCCCCGCCCTCCGCCGGCCGGCCCGCCATCAGCCGCTCGGCCGTGGACGACCAGCGGCGCATCAGCGCGGCGGCCTCCTTGCGCCCCGCGCCGGGCACCAGATCGAAGGCGACCAGATGGCCGCGGGCCTGAAGCGGAGTGGTGATCCCCGGTTGATGTTTCCCGTGAAACATTGCGCGGGTCGATCCGACGGTGGCCAGCGCGGCCGGTTCGTCGGGGCGGGTGGCGGCGTATCCCGCGGCGCCGCCCGCCGCGCCCAGCATGAGACCGGTCGCTCCGGCGGCCCCGGCGGTGCCGAGCAGGCGCCGCCGGGAGATGTCGTCCTTCATGTTCTTGCTCAACCTGCTCAGCCGATCTTGACGTTCTTGTCGATGGTCGTCTGGTCGATGTCCGACGTCCGTACTGTCACGGCGATCGTCCAGTCGCCCGCCATCGGGATCTGGACGCCGTCGGCCGTCCAGTGGCCCTCGGTGAGGCGGTCGGGGACGACCGGCAGCGGACCGATGTCCTTGGACTTCAGCGTGAGCGCCACCTTCACCTCGGGGACGTCCAACGGCTTGCCGTTGTCGCCGTCGACCCAGAGATGCAGTTGGTTGGCTCCGGTGCGGCCGGGATCGATGTCCATCCGCACCGTCCCCTTGCCGTTCCGGCCGCCGGTGTCGAACGGCAGGGTCAGATTGACCGGGGTTCCGGCCGCCGGAACGCTCGCCGCGGCCGAGCCGCGGGAGGCTTCCTCCTCGGTACGACCCGGCTCGGTGGAGGTCAGCACGGTCGTCACCGCGAGGATGACGACGGCGATGCCCGCCTCCGTAAGCACCGAGCGGCGCAGCCCGGAGCGGTCCGGGTCGGCATCGCGGACGCGCTTCTTCTCCGTGGCCGTCAGGGCGGCACGCTGGCGGGCGAGCTGCGCGGCGCGCTCGGGGGCGACGGCCTCGGCGTCCGAGGTCACCGTCACCGCGACCGGCTCGGCGTCCGTCGCCTCCGTGCTCTCCGGGGTCTCCGTCGCCTCCGTGCTCTCCGCCAGCCGGGAGGTCCACCGGCGGGAGATCCAGGCGACACCCACGAGGACGGCCACCAGGGCCACCTTGACGAGCAGGAGCTGCCCGTACCTGGTGTCGGTCAGTGCGGACCAGGAGCCGACCTGCCGCCAGGACTGGTAGATCCCGGTCGCGGCGAGGACGACCACGCTCCCGAACGCCACGCGGGAGAAGCGTCGTACGGCGGAGCTGTCGACCCCGGGCGTCCGGTACAGGGCGACCAGCAAGGCGGCCAGACCGCCCAGCCACGCGGCGACGGCCAGCAGGTGCAGGACGTCGACCGGCATGGCGATGCCCGGCTGGATACCGGTCGACGCGTGCTCCGCGAGAGCCCAGGTGCCGGCGATCCCGGCGGCGACGACCGTGCCGCCGATGGCGAGGCCGAAGGTGAGGTCCTTCTGTTCCGTCTCGTCCTCGCGCTTGGCGTACCCGCCGAACAGGACGGCGATGAACAGCGCGGCGGCGCCGAGCAGCAGCAGCCGGGAGACCAGTGCGGCCCCCGGCTTGGTGTCGAGCACGGCCTGCAGACCGTTGAGGTCGAACGCGTCCGCGAGCTTCCCGGAACCGGTGTACGGGCTCCGCAGCAGCAGCATGACCAGGGTGGCGGCGGTCAGGGTGATCCAGCCGCGCACGACGAGGCGTTGCAGCGGGCGCTCGCCAGCACCGCGCCGCCAGCAGGCCAGTACGAAGGCGGCGCCACCGGCCAGCAGGATGAATCCGGCGTACGCGGCGTAGCGCGCGATGCCGTAGAGCGTGCCGACCAGACCTCCGCCGGCTCCGCCCGAGGGGAGCGCGACGGTCGTTTCCGAGGGGGCGCCGATGGAGAACGTGAAGGCGCCGGACACCGGGTGGCTGTCCACGGAGACGGCCTGCCAGGCCACGGTGTAGGTGCCGTCGGGCAGACCTGCGAGGAGCCGGACGCCGTACTGCACCGCGCCGCCGCTCCCCACCTCGCGTGGCGTACCGGCGTCCGCCCGGCGTCCGTCGGGGTCGAGGACGCGGATCGAGTCCTCGCCCATGGCGATCTGTTCGGAGAAGGTGAGCGTGACGTCCTTGGGAGCGGTGTCGACCACCGCCCCGTCCTGCGGGTCGCTCCCGGTGAGGGCGGCGTGCGCGGACGCGGGGCTCGCGCTCGCCAGCACCAGGCCGAACAGCAGGCTGATCAGCGTGGCGAGGAGCGCGACGGCGGCGAGCGGCCGGCGTATCGGGTGCGGCCCGAAGTGCGGGGCGGTGGCTGTCATGGGGTGTCAGTCCCTCACTGCTTCTTCGGGTTGTGGGTGGTCTCCTTCACGGGAACGTCGACCTTGATGGGGCCGGCCTTCTCGAAGTGCAGCTCCAGGGAGACCTTCTCGCCCTGCTTCGGCCGCTGCTTGAGCTTCATGAACATGATGTGGCTGCCACCGCGTTCAAGATCCAGTTCGCCGCCGGCGGGCACTTCGAAGGAACTGACCATGCGCATGGTCTGGTTCTTCGTCTCGTGGATCGTGACGTTGTCCGAGAGCGGACTGGTCACGGAGGTCAGCCGGTCGGCGGCGTCGCCGCTGTTCCGTACGACGAGGAAACCGGCCGCCATGTCGCTGATGGGCTGCGGCATGAAGGCGCCGACCACCTTCAGTTCCGGCTCGCTGCCGGAGGAGCAGCCCGCCAGCGTCAGCCCCGTGGTGAGGGCCAGAACGCCGGCGATGACAGTGCGGCGGTTCAC
Source organism: Streptomyces sp. NPDC055749 (assembly GCF_053617235.1). Classification (NCBI taxonomy): domain Bacteria; kingdom Bacillati; phylum Actinomycetota; class Actinomycetes; order Kitasatosporales; family Streptomycetaceae; genus Streptomyces; species Streptomyces sp. NPDC055749. The sequence continues at coordinate 79,664 of NZ_JBSHFH010000002.1, forward strand.
GGAGTCGCCCCCGTGATGAGCTTCGGGAGGTCCTTCGTGTAGTCGTCCGCCGTGGTGTCCTCGCCGTAGAGCACGTACCCCTTGTCGGTCTTCGGCGAGAACGCGACCACCTGGGCGCCGTGCATCGAGACGACGGTGCCGTCCTTCTCCACCTTCGGCGGGTCGATGCCGATGCCGATCTGCCGGGCGCCCGCCTGGATGGTCGGGAAGTCTCCGGTGAGTCCGGTGAAGGTGGGGTCCTGGGCCTTGAGCCAGCTGCCCAGGGACGACGGGGTGTCGCGTTCGGGGTCGGTGGTGACGAAGACGACCTGGAGTTTGTCCTGGTCGGCCTTGGGCAGGGCGCGCTTGGCGAGCGCGATGTTGCTCATGGTCAGCGGACAGACGTCGGGGCAGTGGGTGTAGCCGAAGTAGATCAGCGTCGGCTTGCCCTTGGTCTCCTCGCGGAGGTCGTACTTCTTGCCGTGGGTGTCGGTGAGGACGAGATCGGGCTTGGTGAAGGGCTGGTCGAGTACGGTCGCGGCCTTGGTGCTGGTGTCGGCGGAGACATCCGCGACGGGCTGCTTCGCGGAGTCGGCGTCGCTGCCGCAGGCCGACAGCGTCAGTGCCGCCGCGGCGGCGAGCGCCGCGGCCAGCATCGTCTTCTTGGTGCGCATGGAGAATTGTTTCCTGGTCTGTGGTGCGGGTGCTGCTTTGGGCGTCAGGCGGTGCGGCGGCGTCCCGCGAGCACGCCGAAGGCGACACCCGCGATGCCGATGACGATGCCGACGACGCCGAGGATCCGGGCGGTGCTGTCGCTGCTGTCGGACGGGGCGGCGGACGCCTTCGTGTCCTCGGCGGACTCGTGGGCCTTGTCGTCAGCGGCGTGGGCGCTCTTGTCGTCGGCGGCGGGAGCGCCGTGCGCGTCGGCCGAAGCGGCGGTCAGCTTGAGGACGGGGGCCGGGCTCTCGGGCTCTTCGCCGCCCTCGGTGGGCTCCTCGATCCAGCGGACGACTTCCTTGTTGTCGTACGTCTGGAGGGCCTTGAAGACGAGCTGGTCTGCATCCTCGGGGAGCTGGCCGACCGAGAGCGGGAACTGCTGGAAGTAGCCCGGATCGATCTTGCTGCCGTCGGAGGTCCAGGTGACCTTCGTGACGGCCTCGGTGATCTTCTTGCCGTGCACGTCGAGGGGCTTGTCCAGCTTGCTCTTGTCGACCTTGATCTTCCAGCCGGGCACGGCCTGCGGGCTGACCGAGGACAGCGGGTGCTCGGTCGGGAAGTTCACTTCGAGCTTGACCGTCGAGGCGTCGTCACGCTCGTTGGGGACCTTGAAGTTGATGGTGGCGTAGCCGCCCTTGGCGGCCTCGCCCTGCGGCTGGACGCTGACGTGCGCGGCGGCGGGGCCGGCGAGCAGCAGGACGGTGGAAGCGGCGACGCCGCCCGCGATGGCGATGCGTGAAACGTTCATGGCAGGGATCTCCACAGGCAGGGGAACAGGTGGTCCGGCGCGCGTGTGCGCGACGGCATCGCGACACCTGTCCCCTGGGTGATCCAAGGAGGGTGTCGCGTCAGGCCGCGTGTACGTATACGGCGGGAGGCCCGCGCCTGATCACCATGTGCTGCAACGGATCCCCGGTGGCGGGCGCGAGTGCGTCGTCGGCCGTACGGGGGAGGTGGGGCCCGGTCGTACGCCGCCCGTACGGGAAGCCCGCGAGAAGGGTGCGTACGAGCGAGAGCGCGGCGCGCAGAGCACGTAGCCTGGCGCCCGCCGCGAGCTCCTGGGCGCCGTGCACCGAGAGCCGGGTGAGACCGAACAGGGCGACCTCGCCGCGGCGCAGCAGCCAGCCGGTGACGAGTGCGGCCAGGAGGTGCCCGAGAAGCATGGGCAGGCTCGGCAGCGTCCCGGACGATTCCGCGAGTCCGGCGAGGCCGGTCAGCGCGGTCGGGCCGGCCGGTGCGAGGTGCGCGTGATCCTGCATCAGGGTCGCCGGGTCGATGCCGGCGTCGGTGACGACGCGGTGGGCATCGGCGGCGTTCAGCCGGGCCGGTCCCTCGCCGCACAGCAGCCCGGCGGCGAAGCGGATGAGCGCGTCGCTGTCCGTCCCGGCCGCGGGACCGGCCGCGGTGTTCGCGCCGTGGGTGCCGAGTCCGAAGAGGACGTGCAGAGCGAGCTGTCCGCCGGTGAGTGCGGCGGCGATCGACAGGAGCGACCGTTCGCGCCCGGCGAGCGGCAGCACGACCGCGAAGACCCCGAGGAAACCGGCGAGCAGTGTCCACCACGGGACTGCCGCGCAGGAGGCGAGCGCATGTCCTGCCGCGGACAGCACGACGCAGACCGCGGTGAACACCGCGGCCCTCATGAGCCGCAGACCGGCTCCGGCGCGTGCGACGGGCTTAGACATGGCCGGGTCATCATCGCACTGCGTACCCGGACCCCGTCAGGCAGGTCCGGAAGGTCGGATTCCTCGACATGGGTGGCTGTTGTGCCTGTTCGGGCGGCTGGGATCGCCGGACATAGCCGGTATGCGGAATATTCGCATCCGCCGAATGAGTGCCATCACAGCCGAAGGGTGCTTACGAAGGGCTCCGCGCGGCAATACGTATGGGTATGTCGAGCCGCAGCCAGGAGGCTGGAGCATGAGCATGTGGTGGTCACTCCATTTGCGGCGCGAAGCTGCGAGCGTTCCGCTCGCCCGTCGTTTTCTGCTCGGCACCATGGAAACCGCAGGGGTCGATCCGGACATCTCCTACGACTTGTCGGTCGCGCTCAGCGAAGCCTGTGCGAATGCCGTCGAGCACGGCGGGGACCGATGGGACGCCACTGACGCCGATGGTGCCGGTGATACGCCGGGGTTCCGCCCCACAGGGGACGGGCCCTCCGGTACGGCCTCCGGGCAGTATCGGGTCACCGCTTATCTGGACGGCGAGAAATGCCGTATCGAAGTCGCCGATTCGGGGCCCGGTTTCCCCAGCCGGCGCACGCTTCGCACCGCCGCACAACCGTCCGCGGACTGTCCGCAGGACCGGAAGCCCGCTGCCGCGCAGCGGCCACCGGCCCACCGGCAGCCGCCCGCCGCGTACCCGCCCGTCACGGCGGAGAGCGGGCGGGGGCTCGGTCTGATCGAGGAGCTCGCCGATCACGTCCACTTCGCCAACCGGCCTGGCCGGGGCGCTGTGGTGAGCTTCGACAAGGTCCTGAAATGGCGGGAGGGCGCGCTGCTCATGGTGTCCTGAGCGGCGCGCCCTCCGGCACGGGGTGCGACGTTCCGTCGCCCCGTGGGGTCAGCTCTTGAGCTGAGCCATCCATGCCTCGACCTCGTCGGCACGACGCGGCAGCTGGTCGGACAGGTTCCGGTGGCCGTCCTCGGTGACGAGGATGTCGTCCTCGATCCGGACGCCGATGCCGCGGTACTCCTCGGGCACGGTCAGGTCGTCGGCCTGGAAGTACAGACCGGGCTCGACCGTGAGGCACACGCCGGGCTCCAGGACGCCGTTGACGTACGCCTCGGTGCGGGCGGCGGCGCAGTCGTGGACGTCCATGCCGAGCATGTGACCCGTGCCGTGCAGGGTCCAGCGGCGCTGGAGGCCGAGCTCCAGGACCTTGTCCACGGACAGGTCGCCGAGCAGGCCCCACTCGACCAGCTTCTCGGCGAGTACGCGCTGCGCGGCGTCGTGGAAGTCGCGGTAGTCGGCGCCGGGCCTGACGGCCGCGATGCCCGCTTCCTGAGCCTCGTACACCGCGTCGTAGATCTTCCGCTGGAGCGGCGTGAACGTGCCGTTGATGGGAAGGGTGCGCGTCACATCGGCGGTGTAGAGGTCGTTGGTCTCCACACCGGCATCGAGCAGCAGCAGCTCGCCGGAGCGGACGGCGCCGTCGTTGCGGACCCAGTGCAGCGTGGTGGCGTGCGGTCCTGCCGCGCAGATCGAGCCGTAGCCGATGTCGTTGCCCTCGATGCGGGCGCGCAGGAAGAACGTGCCCTCGATGTAGCGCTCGCTCGTCGCCTCGGCCTTGTCGAGGACCTTCACGACGTCCTCGAAGCCGCGGGCCGTGATCTCGCACGCCTTCTGCAGCTCCGCGATCTCGAAGGCGTCCTTCACGAGGCGGGCCTCGGAGAGGTAGACGCGCAGCTCCTCGTCGCGCTCCGCGGTGACCTTGTCGGTCAGGGCGGCCTCGATGCCGGCGTCGTGCCCGCGCACGTTGCGCACCGGTCCGGTGGCCTCGGTCAGCGCGGCGCGGAGCTCACGGACGTCCTTCGCCGGTATGCCCAGCACCTGCTCGGCCTCGGCGAGCGAGTGGCGGCGGCCCACCCACAGCTCACCCTGGCCGTCGAGCCAGAACTCGCCGTTCTCGCGGTCGGAACGGGGCAGGAGGTAGACCGTCGCCTCGTGCCCCGCCTCGTCGCCGGAGCCCTTCGGCTCCAGGACCAGGACGCTGTCGTGGGTCTGGTCACCGGTGAGGTACGCGTACTCGGTCGAGGGCCGGAAGGCGTACTCGGTGTCGTTCGAACGGGTCTTGAGGTTGCCCGAGGGAATGACCAGGCGCTCGCCGGGGAAGCGCGCGGAGAGCGCGGCGCGGCGGGCAGCGGTGTACTCGGCCTGGGCGATCGGCTCCAGACCGTGCAGCTCGGTATCGGCCCAGCCGGACTTCATGTTCTCGGTGAGCTCATCGGAAATGCCCGGGTACAGGCCGTTCTTCCGCTGCTTGATCGGCTCTGCTTCTTCGGTCTCCGGCTCCGGGTTCTCCGGGGTGAGCTCCTCAGACACGATTTGTCTCTCCTTGATACGACACTGGACCACCCCCCATCGTACGGGCGTACGGAAGGGGGTCCAGGGCCGGAAGACCTCTTACATGTCCCGGAGCGGGCGGCGCGAAACGGGCGGCGCGGCGGCCAGCCGAAAACAGGCGGCCGCAGGGGTCGGTCGAAAGCCGTGGCCGGTCGAAAGCAGCGGTCGGTCGAAAGCAGCGGTCAGTCGAAATGGGCGGCCAGGATCACGACGTCCTCGGTGCCGTCGCCCTGGTCCAGGCCCTCGGGCAGCATGGCCCGCAGTACGTGGTCGGCGACCGCTCCCGGGTCGTGGCGCGCGGCCTTCGGCACGCAGGCCGCCGCCGAGTGCAGCCGGGCGAACGCCCGGTCCATCGCGTCGCCGGTACGGCGCAGCAGCCCGTCGGTGTAGAACAGCACGGTCTCACCGGGTTCGGGGGTGAACTCCACGCTCGGAGCCTCCCAGCAGGCGAGCATCCCCAGGGGCGCCGACAGGGTGGTCTCCACGAACTCGGTGCGGCGCTCGCCGATCACCAGGGGCGGACTGTGCCCCGCGCCTGCCAGCACGATCTTGCGGCGGGCGGGTTCGCAGTAGGCGAAGAGCGCGGTCGCGGCCCTGGCGGGCTCGGTCAGCCGCAGCAGCAGTTCCAGATCGGAGAGTACGGCGACGGGGTCCTCGCCCTCCATCACGGCGTACGCCCGCAGACTCGCCCGCAGCCTTCCCATGGTGGCGAGTGCGCCGGGACCGGAGCCGCCGACCGATCCGACGGCGAGGCCGAGCGCCCTGTCCGGCAGCGGCAGCGCGTCGTACCAGTCCCCGCCGCCGTGGGGCGCGGGCCTGTGCCGGGCGGCCAGCTGTACGCCGGGGACGCGGGGCAGCCGGCTGGGCAGCAGCTCCTCGGCGAGGATCGCCACGTCGGCCCTGGCCCTTTCGAGCTCCAGCAGCCTGGCCAGGTGCTCCGTGGCGTACCGGATGTAGAGGCCGACGAGATGTCGCTGGCGTTCCAGCGGTTCGGCGGGTTCGTCGTAGAGCCAGACGGCGGCGCCGAGCCGGCCCGCCGAATCGGTGGCGAGCGGCAGGGCGTAGCTCGCGGCGTAGCCGAGCCGGGCGGCGACCTCACGGTGGCGGGGGTCGAGATTCTCGTCGCCGAGCAGATCGGGGCTGGTCAGCGGTCCCTGGGCGTCCGGCAGTCCGTCGAGGATGCGTCCGTACGAGGTGGCGCTGCGCGGCACGGTCTCGATGTGCCCGAGCTCCGCGTGGGCGAGTCCGAGGCCGACCGTGGTGGACGGGCCGCCAGCGGCCGGTTCGAGGACGAGGAGTCCCCGACGGGCGCCGACGAGGGCGGCTCCGGCGTCCAGGAGTTCGCGGAGAGCGTGGTCGAGGGTATGCGTTCTGGCCAGGCGCTCGGTGAGCTCGTGCAGCGTGGTGAGGTCGGACACCCAGGACGCCAGACGGTCCTGGAGGAAGGCTCCCGGGGCTGCGGGCACACCCGTCAGAGGTGCGGAAGTGTGCGTTGAAACAGGAACGATGGGATCGATTCCAGCCACTTTCGGCAGGTGAGGGGCGCTCATGGCAGCCAGCTTTCCGACCGGTGCGATTCGTCGAATAGCATCGCAAACCCCCATGTCATTCTGCGCCGCTATCAATGCATCCACATGTACACGCACAAGTAAGGCGATGTCCAGCATTGTCCTCGCGGGATTTGTGGTGTCTGTGTGACAGTTAAGTTGGCTAAAAAATGCACCTATGGCAGTTATTTGCGGTCGACTGGGTGTGCTCGACAGGGGGTGCTCTCGGGGTGAAGTGCCCGAGGGAGCGTCATCCAGGGCATGCTGGGTACGTAATCGGTGATGACCAGGGGCAGTTGTGATCGCCCTGGAACCTGGCAGCGGGCCCGGACGTCTTTATCGACGACGGCCGCGCCCCCACCCCCGAGTGGCGGGGCTTGCACCAGGGACGGCAAGCGTGAAGCGCGCGCCGCCTCCGCCACGTATTGGCTGGACTCGGCTCAGCACGGCTCGGCTCAACTCGGCTCGGTTCGGTTCGACTCAGCTCGGTTCTCAGCTCCATTTCTGCTCGGTTCCACTCTGCTCGGCTCGGCTCACGCTCGGTAGCGACGGCTTGCCCGTACCGCACATCCGATGAGCATGTACGCACAGTGAAGAGACACACACGTGGTGCAACGCACGCGTGGTGTCATGTGGACCTCGGCGTTCAACGGAAAGGAACGAGCGCTCATGCGCGAGATCCTCGGAAGGCGACGCAGGCTCCGGCTCCGGCGCAAGGGACGGCCCGCACAGCTCGACGCGGCGCTGACCTGTGCCACCGCATGGCAGTGGCCCGTGCTGCCCGGAGCGGGACTGGCGACGGCCGGCATGCGCGGTGACCGCGGCCGTGGCTGCGCCTGCCCCGACCCCGAGTGCGCCGTGCCCGGCGCACATCCCTTCGATCCCGGCCTCCTGGCCGCGACCACGGACGAACGCATGGTGCGGTGGTGGTGGACCAACCGGCCCGCCGCCCCGGTCATGCTGGCCACCGGCGGCCGTGCGCCGTGCGCGCTCAGCCTGCCCGCCGTGGCGGGCGCCAGAGCGCTGACCGCACTCGACACGATGGGCATGCGGATCGGCCCGGTGGTGGCGACGCCGACGCGGTGGTCGCTACTGGTGGCCCCGTACACCCTGGAGCGGCTCGGGGAGCTGCTTCACGCCAAGGACTGGGTGCCCAGCTCCCTGCGCTTCCACGGCGAGGGCGGCTACCTCGTCCTGCCCCCGTCGGAGATCGGCGCGGGGCAGGTCCGGTGGGAGCGTGCGCCCCTGTCCCGGACGGCCGCGCCCTGGCTCCCCGATGTGGAAGCGGTGCTGGACGCGCTGGTCGAGGCGAGCACCGGTGCTCCGGACGGCGGCAGCCGGCTCGCGTACTGACGGGCAGACAGTAGATCGCCAGGCGGGACGGTACGGCGGTCGGCTCACTCGTACGGGTGTGAGCCGACCCGAGTTCTGCGGTAAATGGGCGCGCGGGTCCCGACCGCCCGCATTCCGTCGATATCGTCGGCAGACCGTCAGAAATACGCGCCCAGTTGGCAGGTGAGGCCCCGATGAATCTCCGCATGGCCGGTCTCTCGGCGGCGGTGTTGTTCACCGTTCTGCTTCCACTGGCCGCTTCCGCCGTGACTTCGGATACGCCTGATTCCGTATCGTCCGATGCCAAATCCGGTGAGTCGCTACTTTCTGATGGCCTTTCCGCAGAACATGGCGAAGAGAGTGCCGTAGAACGCGCCGGAGAAAAGCCCGAAGTGCATCCGGCGGATGGCTCGAAGGATGGTTCGGCCGAGAGCCTGACGGAGAGTGCGGGCAGAAATGCCCCGGAAACTTCTCCACCCGGACTTCTGTCCGAAAGTGGGCTGCCCTTCGGAGCCGGAGGCACCGACGCGCCTGCCGCCAGGTGCGGTCCCGAGCTCACCTCCCCCGAAGGCGTCGAGGCGCAGACCTGCGTCATGGCGGAGGGGCGCGATGTGTGGGCACGTACCTACTATCGCAACACGACCGGTGAGCAACTGCGGTCGTTCCTCACGCTGATGGGGCCCGGCGGGCGGGCCGTCGAGCTGCGCTGCGAGGTGGAGGCGCACGACGAGCCGGGCGTCTGCGAGACCCCCCGCGCCCCTGCTCACGGAGCAGTCGGCGCCTATACGGCAGTTGCGGAGTACGCCGGGGGCGGAGCGGCGGACGAGGCTCCGCTGCTTCTGCGAACCGGCAGCAACCTGGCGTCCCCGCCCACGGATTGACCGCCCGGACCGATGGCTCGCGGGGCGGTCCACCGGTACTGCGGCGAATGCCGGGCCGGTGTCACGGGCCCTGTCGTACGGGCCCGGATATGAGGATGCCCGATCGCTGGCGACGGGGGATGCACCAGCGACCGGGCTTCCAGAACGGTAACAAGAGATCTGCCGTTCGCAAATTCGATCTCGCCTATTCGGACAGCCATTTACCCGCGAGTACGGTCGCTGTGACGCGAGTCACCGGACCGTCCCGCGGGTAATCGTCACTGTCAGCTGAGCGTCACTTGGCGGTTGGTGAGCCCGCCGCGCGCCCGACGCTCCTCGGGGCTGAGAGGGGCATCCGAAGCGAGCGCTTCCGCGAGCCGCTCCGCAAGCTGCGCGGCCGGCTTCTCGCACTCCTCCGCGCCCATCGTGCGCGGCAGGTCCCAGACGGGAACCATCAGGCCGTGGGCCCGAAAGGACCCGACCAGACGGGTGTCGTCGCCCAGCGAGGACGTCCCCGCCGCGTGCAGCCGTGCGAGTGCGTCGAGGAGCTGCTCCTCGGGGTGCGGCATGACCCAGCGCAGGTGGTTCTTCTCCGGGGTCTCGCACCAGTACGCGGCGTCCACGCCGGAGAGCAGCGTGGTCGGGATCGCGGCGTCGTTGGCCCGCTCCAGGGAGGCGGACACCTCGGCCGTGGCGTTCTCGGCGTCCGGGACCCAGAACTCGAAACCGGAGTGGACGACCGGCTCGAACGGGGCGCCGGGGTCGAGCACGTCCTGGAGACGCGGACCGTCGGCCGGTACGCGCCGGGCGGCGACCGGCGTGCCCGGCTCCGCTTCCAGCGCCCGCTGCAGAGTGTCCGCGAGGTCGCGGCTCAGGTCGCCGGAAGAGGTGTCGTTCTGCAGGGCGAGCAGTACGGAACCGTCGTCGCGGCGCAGCGCGGGCCAGGCCATGGGCAGTACGGTCGCGAGCGTCACGGACGGCACGCCATCGGGCAGTCCGCCCTTCAGCGTCAGCTCGACGGTGGCGGCGGGCACCAGCTCGCGCAGGGCGACCCAGTCGCACTCGCCGGAAAGCCCCTCGAAGGGGCGCTGGACCAGTTCGGTCACGGCCTGGGCGGCGGCGCGTCCGTGACACGCCTTGTAGCGGCGGCCAGAACCGCACGGGCAGGGCTCGCGGGCCCCGACGACCGGGATCTCACCATCCTTGAGCTGCTGCTTCCCGGCCTTGGTCTGAGGGCGCTTCTTGGCCATGGTGGGCATTCTCCCGATTGCGACAGTGCGGTCTCGGCCGCGAGCCTAGCCGCCTGTGCCGCTGCCCGGACACACATGCCGGGCGCGGCCCTTGCGCGCCCCTCACTGCCGGGCCGGTGCGCGACGCTCCGTCCGCCCGTCACCCCATGTCGTCGAAGGCGTCGGCGAAGCCGAGGCCGTCGAGTCCGCCCAGCTCGTCCAGCCCGTCGAGGCCGTTGACGCGGTTGATGCCGTTGACGCTGTTGTGCCCACTGAGTCCGTCGGGCCCGTCGGTGTCGCCCCCGGTGCGCTCGTCGGTCCCGTGCTCCTGGGCCACCTGCGCCCAGACGGTGACTTCGCCCGACGAGTCGTCGCGTACGCCCCACTCCTGGGCGAGCGCGTTGATGATGTTGAGCCCCCGACCGCCCCGAGCGGTCACCGAAGGCGTGGCCGGGACCGGCCGGGTCGGCCCGCCGCCGTCCGTCACTTCGACGGTCAGCTCGCCCGTTCCGTCGACGCGCCATGCGGCGCGGACATCGCCGTCACCCACCTCTGTGTGCTGCCCCAGCGGCCTGCCGTGTCTGCAGGCATTGCTGAGAAGTTCGGAAAGGATCAGAACTGCATCGTCGACGACCGCGTCCGAGACCCCGTTGCTGCGAAGCTGCTCGCGCATACGGTGCCGCGCCTGCCCCACGCCCGCAGGGCCATGGGGTACGGCCATGCTCGACGACGTGGGCACTTCCTGTGCCACCACCAACGCCACCCCCGGACCTCCTTCGCCCCACGCCACGGATTGGATGCCCCACTGGACTGGACCGGAAACCGGCCAAAGGTCTGCCAGTGACGCACTCGTAACGATCGGATACGGAACGAATGCGCCGGTGTACTCCCCGTAACGGATGTTAAAGGCGACCCAGTTGGGACAGGACCTGCTTTGGGCGGTTCGTGATGATTGCCTCCACTCCGAGGCGTGCGCAGAGCTCGACGTCCTCCGGTTCGTTCACCGTCCAGACGTGCACGCGGTGGCCCGCGCGGTGCAGCCGGTCGATGTAGCCGGGGTGACTGCGTACGATCCGCATCCCCGGACCGGCGATCCGGGCACCCGCGGGAAGCCGTCCGTCCCGGAGCCTCGGGGTGACGAACTGCATCAGATAGACCGTCGGCAGCGTGGGCGCGGCTGCCTCGACGCGGTGCAGGGAGCGAGCCGAGAAGCTCATGATGCGTACCGGCGATGGTCCGTCGGCCGGAGGATCGTCCAGATCGAAGCGCTTGAGCAGGTGCAGCAACCGCTCCTCGACCTGCCCGGCCCAGCGTGTGGGGTGTTTGGTCTCGATGGCCAGCTGGAGGGGCCGCCCGGCCGCGCGCGTATCGGTGACGAGTTCGAGGAGGCGTTCCAGCGTGAGTACGGAGGTGAGCTCACCCGGCGCCGGATCCCAGTCCGGGGACTCCTCGCGGTCCTTCCAGGAGCCGAAGTCGAGCGCGGCGAGAGCGGAGAGCTCCAGAGCGGAGACGGCACCGCGGCCGTTGGACGTGCGGTTCACCCTGCGGTCGTGGACACAGACGAGATGTCCGTCCGCGGTGAGCCGCACATCGCACTCCAGGGCGTCGGCCCCGTCCTCGATCGCCTTCCGGTAGGCGGCGAGGGTGTGCTCGGGTGCGTCGTCCGAGGCCCCGCGGTGGGCGATGACCTGGATGGGGGTGCGGATGGTGTGCTGCCGTGCGTCGGTCACCGCGTCATGGTGTCACCCGGTGGGCGAGAGGCGCGCGCACCTTCTGAAGGGCGACATAAAGGGAGACCGTTTTGCCTGATGTAAAGATTGGTGTGCGGATGCACAGGTCCTGCTTACAGTGGCCTGACGTGCTGTGGGAAAAGCTGACCGCAGACACGTGCACAGCGGATCTCTTGCCGAAGACCGAGTGGAACCGAGGAGTAAAGAGCTGTGAGCACCGAGAACGAGGGCAACGAGGGCGCTGCGGTCCCGGCCGTACCGCCTGTTCCGTCCACACCTCCAGTGCCGCCGGCCGCTGCTCCCGAGGGCATGCCCCCGTCCGCGGCGGCCCCGGCCGTTCCCGCTGAGGCACCGACGGCTCCCACGCCGGCCGTCACCCCTGCCCCTGTCCCGGTCCTTGACGGGGCTTCCGAGGACCAGTCGCACGAAACTCTCCAGCAGTCCTATCAGCAGGACCACCAGCGGGACTATCAGCAGCCGAACCAGGAGCCGTACCAGCAGCCCGCGGACTCGGGCGGCTGGCCGCCTCCCCCTCCGGCCATCCCCTCCTACGCCGGAGGCGGCGGCGACGCGGGCCCGGTCTGGGGTGCTCCGGCGCCCACGGCCCCGGAACCGGCGCGCAAGCGGCGCGCGAGCGGTCTGGTCGCCGCGGTGGCCGTGGCGGCGCTCGTCGCCGGCGGCGTCGGCGGAGCCCTCGGCTACTGGGTGGCCGACCGGAACGACACGGACTCCGGCACCGGATCGACCACGGTCGCGGCCTCGAACAGCCCGAAGGACTTCAAGCGCGCCGAGGGCACGGTCGCCGGCGTCGCGGCGAAGGCCCTGCCCAGCGTCGTCACGATCGACGCCCAGAACGGCGACGGCGAGGGCGGTTCCGGCACCGGCTTCGTGTACGACAAGGAGGGCCACATCCTCACGAACAACCACGTGGTGGCCTCCGCTGCGGACAGCGGCCAGCTGACGGCGACGTTCTCCAACGGCAAGAAGTACGCCGCCGAGGTCGTCGGCCGTGCCCAGGGCTACGACGTGGCCGTACTGAAGCTGAAGAACGCACCGCAGGGCCTCACCCCGCTGGCCCTCGGCGACTCGGACCAGGTCGCGGTCGGCGACTCGACCATCGCGATCGGTGCGCCGTTCGGCCTGTCCAACACGGTCACCACGGGCATCATCAGCGCCAAGAACCGCCCGGTCGCCTCCGGTGACGGTTCCAGCAGCAAGAACTCGTACATGAGCGCCCTGCAGACCGATGCCTCGATCAACCCGGGCAACTCCGGCGGCCCGCTGCTCGACGCGGGCGGCGCGGTCATCGGCATCAACTCGGCCATCCAGTCGACCAGCGGCGGCGGCCAGTCCCAGGCGGGCTCGATCGGCCTCGGCTTCGCCATCCCGGTCAACCAGGCGAAGAACGTCGCCGAGCAACTGATCAAGACGGGTGAGCCGGTCTACCCGGTGATCGGCGCGACGGTCACGATGGACGAGACGACGGGCGGCGCGGTCATCTCGGAGGAGGGCGCGGGCGGCACCCCGGCGGTCTCTCCCGACGGCCCCGCGGCCAAGGCCGGGCTCAAGGGGGGCGACGTGATCACGAAGTTCAACGACACCGTGATCGAGAGCGGCCCCACCCTGATCGGCGAGATCTGGACCCACAAGCCGGGCGACAAGGTCACGCTGACCTACAAGCGCGACGGCAAGACGGCAACGGCCGAACTCACCCTGGGCGAGCGCGAGGGCGACAGCTGACCGGCTAGGCTGTCCTTCGCGTCGAGGCGGGCCCGCGGCCCGTCGGCTCGATGACGCGGGGGTGGGTTGCCCGAGCGGCCTAAGGGAACGGTCTTGAAAACCGTCGTGGCAGCGATGTCACCGTGGGTTCAAATCCCACACCCACCGCCGAGGTCAGAGTAAGTGCAGGTCAGAGGGCGGGTCCCGAATTCGGGGGCCCGCCCTCTGTGTTCACCCTGTCTCACCTTGACTCACCCATATCCCGGTTCTGACCAGTGCGTATGGGCCATGTGTGGGCCAGGATCGGCGACTCAGCCGCCGTTCAGCCCCTGCTCGATGAGCGCGTTTGCGCGGGACTGCTGGCCCTTCAGGAGCTTGGCGTAGAAGCGGAAGAGAACGGTCAGGCTGTGGCCCGCCCGTTGCGCGACCTCCACGGGGTCCACTCCGGAGTTGATCCACAGGGAGACCCCCGCGTGACGGAGGGAGTACGGGACGTCTGCGAGGGGCGTCTTCGCCTCCTTCGCCGACAGAGCCTTGAGGCGAGCTGAGTCCCAGAGAGCGCAGTATTCCGTGGACCCGACGCGTCCGCCCTCCGCCGCCCGGAAGAGTCGGCCGTCGTCCGCAGCCCCGTGCCTTTCCTTGTGCTCCCGGAGCATCGCCGTGAGCACGGGCGGGATGGGGACCGACCGAGTCGCGGTACGGGCCCGGCGCTTGAGCCCCCGTTGGTCGTACGACTTCCCGTCGTCGGTCCACCCCGAGCCGACCTCCGGACGGCTTCCGGCAAGGATGAGTTCACCCCACCCGGTCTTCGGCAGCGTGCAGTCCTCCGCGCGCAGGGCCGCGATCTCCGACGGCCGCATGGCGGCGTAGTAGAGGCACCCGAAGAACGCGGCCAGATGCTCGCCCCGCCCACTGAGCTGCCGTACGGCGTCGATGAGCGCGGCGGCCTGCACCGGGTTCGGGACGTACCGGAAGTCGACTTCGTCGTCCCGTACGGGGGCCGTCCAGTCCACACGGCCCAGCGGGTTGGCGGGGAGGATCGTGCGCTCGACTGCGTACCGCAGCGTGTTGCTCAGCACCATGCGCTTGCGGTTCACCGTGTTGTCGGCGGCGGGCTTCCCGTTGAGCTTCGTGGCGATGGCGTCCAGGGCCGCGCGCAGCCGATCGGCCCGGGCTACTTCCGTCATCTTGTACGTGTTCGAGGCGATCCACGTGAGAGCTGCGGCGACATCGGCCGGCGCCTGCTCGACCTCGTGGCGCAGGCGCAGCGTTCCGTCCTTGTCCTGCATTGCGCGGAAGGCCCATCCGTACAGCGCCTTCCGCAGGACGGCGGAGTCAGGGGCCCCGCGCGAACTGGACACAAAGGCCGGGGTGACGTTGGCCAGTGTCTCGGCGATGCTCGCCCGGTGCTTGGCCGCTGCCTTCGGCCACTTCATCAGCACGTACGCGGTGGCGTGCTCGTACCAGGTGGGTGTGGTCAATGCCTCGAACTCCGAGGCGGGGAGCCCGGTCTCCTCGTCGAACTGCTCCCGGTTACGCAACGCGGCCAGCAACTCGGACTGCCGCCCTTCGGCCTGCGGCTTGAGCTTGAAGCTCCGCGAGTGCGAGCGCTCTCCGACCCGCCACCGCAGCTCGAACGGCTTCGGACGGCCCTTCCGCTGCCGGATGGACCAGATGTCTACGTCGTACGTGAGCATGGCTCTCCAAAAGCGGGAGAGGGCCCACCGGATCGGCGGGCCCTCTCGTAATGGGTGAATCAGGCGGCGGACTGCTCGTACTGGCTGAGCCAGGCGTCAAGGTCGGCACGGCGGACGCGGATCTGCTTGTTGGGGAGCTTGATGAGCTTCGGGGCGAGGCCGCGGGCGCGCATTCGGTAGAAGGCGGCGCGGCTCATGCCGAGTTCGGAGAGGACTTCGGGGAGCTTGAGCATCTGCGGGCGAGCCACGGTGCGACTCCTTTGGGAGAGCGACGGGTCATAGAGCTGTGGGCTTTCGGGGTCTGCGACTGTCCTAGGTGCGGATTTCTGCGTCACAGCGTCACCAGCGTCACGCGGGCTTCTGACCTGGGGTTTTGCGTGACGCGGCGGTGTGGGGTGCGTCATCGGTGCGTCACGGGCTGCGTCACGGCGTGACGCAGGTGACGCAGGATGACGCAGAGCTTGCCGTCTGCGTCACGCCCGTAACCGCAGGCCAGGGGCTGGTTTTTCCGTCAGCGTGACGCTGTGACGCAGAGCTTCCCTACTTAGGAAAAAGGAAGGAGCGTCTGTAGTAGTCCGGTTGCCCCTCAGAGCGTGAATGAGGAGCCGCTGCGCGGCACGACTACCGGGCGGCGTTCCGCCGAACAGCAAGAAGAGCACGCCGCGCCGGGTGCTCTTCTTGCTTGTCCGGGTGAGCGAGCAGTGCGGGTCAGAACACGCCCGGCTGCTCGTGTGGGGGTGGGGTGGCCTGGCGGGTCATTTCGAGGTAGCGGCCCTCGCGGGTACGGCCCGAATCGATGAGGACTCCCCGGGCGGCGAGGGTCGGTTGGAGGCGCTTGAGCCGGTCGGAGAGGACTTTTCCGGTGGTCGGCCAGCCCCTGGGCAGGGGCCGCATTTCGTCGCCGCCGTAGAGGCGGCTGAGGCACTGCAGCCACTCGGTGGAAGTCATCTGCTGCTCGGCGCCCGGCGCCAGGCCGACGGCGTGCGCGAGGACGGTCTGCGCAAGCAGGTCGCCTTCAATCACGTCGTCGTTCAGGTCGTCCAGGCTGGCCCGGTAGGCGGTGAGCGCTCCGAGGCTGGTTGCCGCGTCGAGCTGCGCGCACAGGTGGGCGAAGTCGGCCATCCGCAGATCGGTGGGGGTCTCCGCCTCAGCGGCGCGAACCTTGACCGTGAGGTCCAGCAGCGAGCCGAGGACGACGGGCAAAGCGTCCTCGAACTCCGCCCACAGCTCAGCCTCGGTACGCCTCACGGTGGGACGCTCCAGCCGCAGGGGCAGAAGCCGTTCGGCGAGGTCGGGCCGGATGACGCCGACGTCGATGCCGGTGAGGAGTAGGGGGCGGCGGTAGCGGGCCCGGTGCACGTCCCCGTCGGTGAACAGGGCCCTTTTGACGCTCTCGGCCCCCGTGACGATGCAGCACATGGCATCGGACAGGTCCGGCGTCATGTGGGACAGGTTGTCCAGCGCGGTGACCCACCCCGCCGCCACGGCCGCGATCAGGTTCTCCTCATCCTTCGGAGCCCGACGCAGGTCACCACTCATGCCCTCGATGATCCGCACGAGCATCCGGCCGGCCGTGGACTTCCCCGCGCCCTGCGGGCCGGTAAGGAACGGGGCAGGGACGGGCACCGACGGCCCCAGACAACCGACCAGCCACGCCATGGCCAGGCACTCGGTCTCCGCGTTGGCGAAGTTCGTCAGCCTGAACAGAAGGTCGATGCCCTTGCCGTCGGTGTCCTTGACCGGCAACGGGAGTTCCCCGGTGAGCTGGGTGCGGCGCCAGCACACCTCGCGCGGGTCGGGGATGGTGATGTCCCAGCCGGTGGGGTGGATGCGGACGGACTGCCCGTCATTGCGGCCCAGGTCCAGCCACGTCGCTCCGTCGAATCCGGGGGCGACTCGGATTTGTACGGGCTGGGTGTCCTCCGTCAGTGCGAGGGCTTCGATCAAGTCCAGCGCCTCCTTGAGCGCGGTCCCGTTGAACACGCCGCGCCCGTCTTTGAACAGGCCGACCATGAGTTCCTGGCGGTGGCTTCCCGTGGTGCCCTGGGAGCGGATCGGCCGGGCCACGGGGTGGCCGTTCTTCTGGGCGTACACGGTGCCGTCAGCGGTGCGGAAGTACCGGAAGTGCTGCTGCGCGTAGTCGGTGATGACCTCACGTGCCGGGTTCTTCTCGTCGTCGGACATGGTCACAGTCCCAATCGGGTGCGGGCGTTGGTCCACGCGTCGGTGCAGTGCCGGGCGGATTCGCCCTTGGCCTGGGCGGCAGCGAACAGCCGCCCGACGTGCGTGTCGGTGAGGCAGCCGCACCGGCCATGGGCGGACAGCACGGCGAGGAAGGTGCGGTAGACGGTCGCGTGGACCGCGCTGGGGGCCTCGGTGATGCGCTGCTCGGCCATGGCGATGCCACGGTCCAGGTAGGCGGGCGTGCGATGGCGACACTGCCCGGCCCCAGCCCCTGCCGCCAACGTGATGACGTGCGGTGAAGGCCGGACCGCGGGGGGCTCCTTGACGGCCAGTGCGCGCACGGCGCCCGGCAGGTCGGTCATAGTGCCGGTCCCGGGACCGAGCCACCGCGCATAGGCCATCGTGGACTTGATGTCGACGCCTCCACGAACGGCGTTCACTGACTGCATCGCACCCCGGTAGATCCAGTGCTCGCCCCGTGTCGTGGGTACGGTCCGGGTGGCCGGGAGCGTCTGGCGGGCCCACATGACCGCCTCCGTGTTGTCGAGGTCGACGACGGTCAGCCCGGCCCCACCGGGGTGGTAGGCCACGGTCTGAGCCTGCCCCCACACAGCCGCCCACGGGCGGCCGGTGAGAACGGCGGGGTCGGTGGTGGCGGCGGCCCATCCGTGGCAGGGACGGGGGCAGTGGCAGGGGCCGGGGGTCTTCATGTTCGGCCGGCCGCCGCAGGCGTTGTCGCGGCAGGCCGGGCAGTTCCCGAACGGGACCTTCCCGGCTCGCAGCGGCAGCACCGGCACGCTGGCCGCGGCGAGTGTCAGTGCGGTTTGAAGGTGAGCCCCACGGTCCCGGCCTCGCAGGATGGTGGTGGGCTGAGTCATGCTGGATGTCTCCAGTTCTGTTGAGGGCTGGGAGACAAGGGCGGCCCCGGATCATTGGCGTGAGACAGGGGCCGCCCTTGGCGTAGCTAGGGGTTGGTGGGCGGGAGTTCGGGGAGTCCAGCCCGGGTGAGCGTGGCGGGGTCGAAGCCGGGCAGGGTGGCGCGGGCGGTGAGTGCCTGAGCGAGGGCGTCGGCGTAGGCGACGGATTCGCGGGCCACCTCGATGTGTGTCCGGCTGCGGAGCAGTTCCACCCGCTCGGTGTGGGCGTGGTCCTCGCGCCGGACGGTGGTCTGCCGGTCGTAGGCGACGGTGTCGCGGCGGTCGGTGCGCCAGTACCGGGCTGCGATCCCGTACGCCACCGTGGTCGCCAGGACCCACAGCAGTAGCGGGAGAGGCAGGCCGTCGGCGTATCCGGCGACGCCCGCGAGAGCGAGTCCGCCGGAGGTGGCGAATGCGGTTCCGGCGAGCACTCCGTCACCGCCACCGCGCCCGGCAGCGGCGAAAGCGCCGGCCGTTGCGGCTCCGGCCGCGAGCACGACCATCAACGCCGCGTTGCCGGTGCTGTGTTCGGCGCCGTTGGCGTTCCAGATCCGGCCCAGGATGAGCACGGTGGACGTGGCAACAGCCGGTGCAACCTTCGGGGCCGCGAGCGCGACCCAGTGGCGGGCGACGATCTGTTCGTTCATGGCGGTGCCTCCTACAGGTCCGGGATGGCTTCGATGACGGCGGTGGTGAGTTCGTTGATGGGTCCGGACGCGCCGGTGGAGGCGAGGAAGAACCCGAACATGACGGCTATGAACGCGGAGCCCCAGCCGAGGGTGTTGGAGCGGAGCAGGAAGAACAGGACCAGTCCGAACAGCAGGACCAGCGAGACGGTGACAACCACAGTGGTTTCCCTTCGGGTGGGTTAGCGGGTGCCGTCGCGGTGGAGGCGGGCGGCGACGTTGTAGAGGTGACGGCCGACGCGTATGCGTTTGCCGGTGGCCTTGCAGCGGCGGCAGTCCTTGCCGCGCTTGGCCTTGCCCTTGCGGTCGGTCTTGATGGCGTGGCCCCAGCCGCGGCACTTGCGGCAGTCACCGAACGGGCTGGCCGCACACAGAGTCGCGTAACAGAGCGTGAGCACGAGAAGGAGTGCGCTAGCGAGCAGGGCAGGGGTCATGAGGGGCCTCCCGGGCCTGTTTCAGGGGTTTCCGCAGGTGGGGCGCTAGTGACTAGCTCCCTGATCAATGCGGGTTTGTGCCGCTAGCGGTGCCGCTAGACCTAGCGGGGTGTACTGCTAGGTCTAGCGGCGAACGGTGTCAGCCCGCGTCCCGGTTTCCGTCACGCTCCGCAATCACGGTGAGGATGTGGGAGCGCTCGATGCCACGCCGGTTGGCGCCCTTCCCGGCCTCGGTCTTGCCCCACACCTGGCCGGTGCTGACCCCATGCGGCTTGAGCGCTGCGGCCAGCTGTTCGGGCTCCCACCCGCCGTAGACGTCCGGCCGCAGCTCCGCGAGGCGTGCCACGACAACTTCGGACCACAGCTTCGGCTCTTCGGCCGGCACGACCGCGAGGATGTCCGCGAGCAGGTCAAAGCCGCTCGACTCCCGGTCCTCGAACGACTCCCCCGCGGCGTGGCCGGTGAGGGTTCCGGCGGCTTCGCGCAGGCGGCGGGCCCGCAGCCCGATCACCTCAGCCGTGGGCGCGTCCACGTAGACGGACGAGACGATCCGCGCGTCAGAACCTTCACCGACGAAGTAGTGGATGCCCTTGTCCTTCCAGCTGAACATCGTGGCCCGGATGCCCCGCTTGTAGCTGCTGGTGCCGAGGACCATGTCGTTCTCCAGCTGGCCCATGACCTTCAGGCACCACCGGGCCGACGCGTTCGCGCTGATCCCGGTGGGCAGGGCCTTGGCGTCCGGTCGCTGGGTGGCCAGCAGCAGGACGATTCCGGTGGCGGGGCCGCGCTTGACCAGGTCGGTGCAGATCTCCTCGAACTCCCCGCCGTGCTTGGGGTGCTCGAACCAGACCTGGCACTCATCCACCCCGATCACGATCGGGTGCAGACCAAGCTTCGGCTTGGACGCCAGCTCGGACGTCACCTTCGACTCGGGGCAGATGTCCCGGGGCAGGGACCGGATCATCTTCGCCCGGCGCCGCAGCTCGGTACGCAGTTCCCGCAGGTCAGCGAGCGCGTAATCAATGTCTTCATCGTCGTCCCCGGCCCGGTGGCGGTGCGAGACCCGCTCGCCCACCGGGTCGAGGTCGCCGGTTCCCTTGAGGTCGTAGGTGTGGACCTCGGCGCGGGAGTCGAGTGCGGCGATGAGCAGGAGCAGGCGGAGCAGGAAGGTCTTGCCCATGCGGGGGATGGCTCCGATGACGCCTGCGATGTACATCAGGGTGATGTCGACCCAGCGTCCGCGCTGGTCAGTGCCGAAGGAGACCGGCTTGAACAGGTCGACGGACCCGCCCTTGATGAGCGGCCATGCGGGTTTCGTGGCGGTCGACATGTCCTGATCCCCGACCCACAGCACGAGGCGCCCGGTGTGCTCGTTCGGTACGGCTTCGGGCCACACACAGCCGAGGGGGCGGCGCAGGCCGGAGGCCAGTTTGTCGCGGCGCTCGATCACGTCGGTCACCGTGACGCCGTACGGGAGGTCGCCCTCCGCGCGCCATCCGGGGCCGTCGCGGGTGATCGGGGCGGTGAACGTGAACCCGTCCCGCCCCTTGCCCTGCACCTGGTTGATGGCCGTGATGCCGAGTGCTCCCAGGGCCCGCAGGACAATGTCGGAGGTGAGCTTGGGTGCCTTGGTCATCTCGACTGCGCGGGTGATGACGGGCGCGTCGGCCTGTGTACCGGCCGAACCCAAAGCGAGCAGCACCGCCCCGACCGAGATGGCTTGGAGCCAGCCGGGGGCGAGGACGTAGATGGCGAGCGCGGCACCCAGCCCAACGAACATGGCAAGCACCGTGACCAGAGTCCGCAGCCGTACCCGGCCGTCGCGCTGTCGGGAGAGCTTGAGGTACTCGGCTGCGTCCTCGCGCCGGACGGAGGCGAGTCGGACCGGCTCGCCCTCCCGGTCGGCCACCCACCGCATCGTCCCGCCCAGGAACTTCGCAGCCCCACGCGGCGACTGGAACGCGAGGCGGGTCGCGTAGTACGGGGAGCGCAGGGCGTGGTACCCGGCCAGGTGACCGTAGTGACCAGCGGCCCAGCGGGTCGCGGTCCGCAGCTCGGTCGTCGACCGGAGCCACAGAGGGAGGATCGCGCGGCGCTTGGCGCCCATGAGTCGGCCCAGGAATCCGGGGCCGACCGGCTGCGCACCGTCGACCATCACACGCTCGGTCGGGTCGCCCGACCCACCACCCGACTCACCACTGCGGGAGTCGGCCGACCGGTCGGTGTGCGGGTCGGCCGACTCGGTACGGGCCGACCGCGCCTTGTCGAGGTCGACCACATCGGCCCCCGAATCGGGTCCGGAGGTGGTGGCCATGTCGGCTTCGAGTCGGTTGAAGAGTTCGTTCTCGTCGTCGTGATTCACTGACTGTCCTTCCTGGACAAGGGAGTGGGCACGGGCCCGACCGACGCTGTGAGAGGTGAGCGGCCGGGCCCCTGCGGTTGATGCTCATCGGTCGTGCTGGAGACCAGGGGCAGGATTCCTGCCCCTGGTACAGGCATGCGTTTTCACGCAGCGGGGCGCTGTTCGTCGGGGTAGGCGCAGGCGGGGCACATGCCGAGCGACGTCGGGATGCAGTACCCGGCATCCGTCTGGCACTTGGGGCAGGTGCGGCGGGCGAGCATCGCCTTGGCGAGAGCCGCGGTACGACCCGGTGTCATCGGGCGAACCGGTTTGGCCATGTCGAGGCGGTAGAGGTAGGCGACCGACACCCCGGCCTTACGTCGGCGGGAGCGGCGCATCACCTGCGCGGCCACCGGCTGACCACCGGGCCGCAGACCGCGGGCGCGGAGCTGGCGGCGAGTGGCATATCCGTCCGGGGCGTACCTCCACGGGAACGTCGGTATCCCGTGCATGGCCCCAGACGGGTCGTAGCACTTGCCGAACGTCGGAGACATCAGGCCACCGCCCGCGAACCCGATTCGGCACCGGAGCCGCGTCGGCCGGCACGGCGACCGGACCAGGTTGCGAAGAGCCTGCCGAGCCCCGCCCGGCGGACCCCGGCCCGGGCCTGCTTGGCCGCGTACATCGCCTCATCCGCCCGACGCAACAGCCCGGACAGGTCCTCTCCGGGGTGGTCTTCGGCACGAACCCAGCCGAGCGACACCGTGGTGTGCACCGCAGGGTCCAGCCCGTCCGCGGGGCGGGCGAGCACCCCGTGCAGGACCGCGAGGAGGTCGGCGGCGGTGCCGTGGTTGTCGATGACGACCGCGGCGAACTCATCTCCCCCGAGCCGTCCGGCAATACCGGACTTGCCGACGTAGTGGGCCAGCCGGTCCGCAGTCGCTTTCAACAGCGCGTCCCCGGCCGGGTGGCCGTGACGGTCGTTGATCTGCTTGAAGTGGTCGACATCCGCGAGCACCACCACCGCCCGCGGATCCTTGAGCAAGGCGGTGGCGCGGCGGGTGAAGCCGTCGCGGGTGCGCAGCCCGGTGAGCGGGTCACGGCGCGCGCGGTGCAGGGTGCGGCGCATCCACAGGGTGTGAGCAGACCATCCGGCCGCGAGTGGCCCAGCAGCGAGTGCGACTAACAGGACGCTCATGCTGCCACCGCCGACCGGTCACGGAATTCCTGGTAGCGGGTGGAGACCCAGCCGATAGACCAGCCGCACAGCTCGGCGGCAGCCCGTACCGGCAGACCTTCACCGAACGCAGCGTGGACGATCTGGCGGGCGTGGTCCTCGGGCAGCTTCTCGTTCACCGGACCACCGGAGAGCAGAGCAGCGCGTTCACGAGCGGCGCGCTCCTGCTGCTCCTTGTGTGCATGGCGGGCGGCGGCTTCCTGATCCAGACGCTCCCGCTCGCGACGATCGGACGCCTGTCGTTCCAGGCGTTCACGCTCGGCGTGCTGCTGTTCACGCTCGCGTTCACGGCGTTCACGGGTCTCCCGCTCGGCCCGCTCCCGGGCCTCGGCCCGATCACGCTCCTCACGCCGTGCCGCTTGCTCCCGCTCGGTCTGTTCACGGGCCAGCATGGCTTCGTGGTCGCGCTGTTCACGCACCAACGTGGCGGCGTGCTCGCGCTCCTCACGGGCCCGGCGCTCGCTCGCTTCCCGGCGCTCAGTAGCGGCCTGCTCGCGTTCTGCGCGCTCGGCTTTCTGTGCGGCTTCCTGCGCGGTTAGGGCGGCGGTGATGGCCTGCCGGTAGGCGAGACCGGTCTCGGCGGTGACGATGAGCAGGAGCGGGGCGACCGCGTGCACGGCCACTCCGACCAGCTCTTTCTTCAACGCGGAGTCGGCCACGTTCAGGGCCAGGGTCATGCCACCGGTCATCCACCGCAACGCGATGGGCCACCGGCCACCATGCCCACCCAGGCGGGCCAGGACGGCATCGAGGCGGACCACGATCACGACCGCAGCGTCCACCACCAAGGGCAGAATCGGCGCGGTCCACTTCCAGCCCTCGGGCGTGTGCTTCTCCATGAGCGGCGTCACCGTCAGGATGGAGAAGAGCATCGCCCCGCCCACGATCAGCCACGTGCCGACGGACAACGCCCGCTCCGCTGAACGGATCTGAACACTGTTCATCCCGCACCCCCCGACACCGGCAGGGACGGCACCACCGAGCACATGAACGCGTCCGTCGCGGTGTCGAAGGTGAACGTGATCGTGGCCCAGGCATCCGATGCGGACGACGGCCCTGAACACGGCCGCCAACCGTCCGGGTGAGCACCGTGCGTACCCGCGCACGCCTTTGCCGCGTGAACACTGCGGTGGATGCTGTGCGGCTCGCCGTAGCGCACCAGCAGCACAACCTCACGCAACTCCGCTGCATCCAGCTCGGCCCGCAGCGCGGTGACCACACCGGCATAGGCCACCCGGTCCTGCTCCGCCTGCTCGGCCCGGCCAGTCAGCTCGGCCACCGTGCGAACGTGAGCAGCGAAGGCCGTATCGGCCTGCTCCTGCACCCGCGCCGCGTCGCCGTGGGCCCGCTCCGCTTCGGCGACCAGTCGGGCCAGCCGAGCCTTGGTGACGAAACGAATCATGACGCCACCGCCCTATCCACACCGGCGTCCCCGTCCAGCGGCCGAACTTCGGCCGCCGCCGTGAGGGCTACGCGCACCGGGTGCGGGTGGTACTCCGGCCCGGTGTCCTCGACCCACTCCCACTCGGTCCCGTCGACGAGGACGAACCCGAGGGACGCGAGGGCCATCTCGCGGACCTCGATGCTCGGGATCTCCGTGGACGTGGGCCAGGTGTGGACCGGCCAGTCACTGACCCGGCCGGTCATGGCCACGTACAGCTGCCAGCAGGGTCCGGCGGTCCGTACCGGCACCGTCGTCCCGCAGCAGCGCAAGCTCAGCTGCGCCCGCAGTACCCGGCCGCTCATGCCGCCACCCCGCCCCGGTACTGCCGACGGCGGGCCTTGGTGGGCATCGGGATGACGTTGAAAAGCTCCGGCGCGAACGCCTCGATCGCCTCCGCGGCGACCCGGCTCACGCGGTTGGGGAAGTCGCGGTTGTCGGCAAGGATGTCGCGGGCCGCGTCCATGCGGGCCGCGCGCTCCATCTCGCTCTCGCCCTCCACCCCGAGCCACAGCTCGACCGGGGTGCCCAGGGCGAGTTCGATGAACTCGGTGGTGCTGGCCGCGATGCGACCGGCCACAATGTTCTTCATGGGTCGTTTTCTCCTGTCGGTGGAACGGCCCAGAACAGCGGCCCCGGTGGTAGGACACCGGGGCCGCGCGCCGTTCAGGTGAGGTGAAGCAGGAAGAGCGATCTCCGGCTCCCTGCTGCCCTGCCCGTACGGCTCGCGGCCGGACGGGCAGGGGAGGCAACCGGCGCGGCCCAAAGGCTGCGCGGGTGAAGCTGAGCGGCGGATCACCAGCTGTCCCGGTGCGCAACGCGGCCGTTCAGCCGATGACGCGAAGGGCGTTGCTGCCGTGCCGGTCCAGCACGGCCAGCGCCCGGATTCTTCGTCGGTGCATCAGTAGCTCCTCTGTCGGTGTCGCCGTACATGCGTGTCGCACTGCAAGGGGGACCTCGTCCCCACACTCCGGCCGTTGCTCGCGGTCGCCGGGCCACCTCGCCAGTCGGGCCGAAGCCCATTGCGTCCTACCTGGCCTTTAGCGGGATTGCAGCGTCCCCGCCCTCTGCTGGAAGCACTCCATCGGCGAACCGATGCAATACCTGTATTACAGGTCCTGCATGCTGGTTCCGTCAAGCAGGGCGGTGGAACTTCTTGACTTCGCGCCCTGGACTTCCTGGTGCACCATCAGCATCTGTGCAGGCCAGGGGCGTTGGTTACCCCATACGTGGACAGCTCAGATTCATCTCGCTACCTTCAAGAGGTCCCAAGACGTCCCATCGGGGGTTGCGATGTCCAACGAACGCTTGCGGTCGGCGCTTCTCGCGCAGGGCATGACCGTGCAGGACCTGGCCGATTCGATCGAGGTCAACCCGAAGACGGTCGAACGCTGGATCACCCAGGGCAAGGTGCCGTACCGGCGCCATCAGTACGCCACGGCGTCACTGCTCAACGTGGATGTGACGACCCTGTGGAACGACTCCCGCGCAGTCGACACGGCAACTGACCTGAGCAAAGCGGAGATCGTCACGATCTATCCGCACCGCCACATGGTGCCCAACACCTTGTGGCGCGAGATCTACGAACGAGCAGAAGCACGCATCGACGTTCTGGTCTACTCCGGTCTGTGGCTGTCGGAAGATCCGCTGTTCCATGACCTCTTGAAAAGGAAGGTGCAGGGGACGACGCAGGTCCGAATCCTTCTGGGAGACCCAGGCTGCGTTGCTGTGCACCAACGCGGCATAGACGAAGGTCACCGGATTATGGACGGCAAGATTCGCAACGCCCTGGTGAACTACCGCCCACTCTTCACCAGCCATCCCAACATCGGCTTTCGCCTGCACGATGGAACGCTCTACAACTCGCTCTTCCGTTCTGACGACGAGATGCTTGTGAACACCCACGTATACGGAATCGGGGCGTACATGGCGCCTGTCCTGCACCTGCGACGGCTCCCAGGAGGTGGGCTCTTCGACACCTACGCGAATAGCATTGAACAGACCTGGGGCAGCGCACGCCCGGTCGAAGATCACGACATCACGGGAGTTTGAGCATGGGACGCATCGACTACCTTCATGACCCAGCCGCTCCGCCGGCCAACTCGGTGGTGCCGTCCGTCGTGGCATTCGTGCAGAACGATGCGGGCGGCGTCCTGCTGATCCAGCGCTCTGACAACGGCCGTTGGGCGTTGCCGGGCGGCGGTCACGATGTGGGCGAGTCCATCAGCGACACGGTGGTGCGCGAGGTCTGGGAGGAGACAGGGATCAAAGCCGAGGTCGTCGACATCTCGGGGATCTACACCGACCCTGGCCACGTGATGCTGTACGACGACGGTGAGGCCCGGCAGCAGTTCAGTATCTGCTTCCGCGCTCGCCCGGTCGGCGGCGACGTCCGTACGAGCGATGAAACGACACAGGTCCGCTGGGTCTCCCCAGCGGACCTTGCGGATTTCGACATCCACCCCACCATGCGGCTCAGGATCGAGCACGCGATGGACCGGACGCGGACCGCGCCTTACGTCGGCTGACGTTTGGCTGCGGCGAGCCGTTCGACGACGCGGGCAGTGCTGGCGAGAATCTCCGGTTCGGCCCGGCGGATGAACGTGCCGATCAAGCTGTCCGGTCCGTAGCGCCCTGCGATCTCATTCACCCTGTCCACGGGATTCGTCGGGGTGCCGTCCGGCGTCGTGTTCATGTCGCAGTAGCAGAGAGCATCGGCGAGGTGGGGATGTTCCCGCGGAAACTCCCCCTCCAGCTCCGCACTCAGCCCGCGTGCTTCTGCCTCCATCCACGCGCAGGAGTGGTGCGCCACGAGGCACACGACCCGCTCGTCTGCGTTGGCTACGTCCCGCAGGTATCGCGCTCCGTCCAGCGGATGAAAGCCGGTCTTGGCGAGGTCCGGCGCGTATCCGATGTCGTGCAGGATTGCCGCCGCCTCCATGAGGTTCGCGTCCGCACCCAGGATTGGCGCGATGGTACGGGCCCTCTCTGCGACCCCTTGCGAATGTGCCCACCGGCGGGGCAGAGGTTCGGCGAGCAGCGATTCGGCGAGGGGATAGGCCCATTCAGTCAGAGTCGTGGAGATCAAGGGTTGGCACTTTCGTCTCGGTTCGGCAGGGACAACACGGTTCGCTGCTTCCCCTGCCTCCCTTCCGACAGCAGACCGGCGGCTTGCAGTTTGTCGAGCGCTTTGCTCACGGTCGGACGCGAGACACCAAAGTCCGCGCACAGCTCGGATGCGCTCGGGAAGTCTGCCCCCACGGTGAGTTCCCTATCCGTGATCACGTCAGCGAGACGTTCGGCCAACGGCCGGCGGTCGACGGACTCTCCACGCCGCACCACCCGCCAGCGCCCGCCTGGCACCGGTTCTGCGACTCCCTCTTTCTGGAGAGCGCCGAAGACTCGGAGCGCGACGCCGCGCGATACGCCGTGGTCACGCATCAGGTCAGCAGCCGACGGCAGCTCGGTCATTTCGTCGTCGGCGTCAATCTGAGCTCTGACAACATCAGCGATCTTCAGGAAGGTCCCGCGAGGGCTGGCCTGCTGCGACACGCGTCTTCCCTCTCTCCGTCGTAGTTGTCTCAAGCCTGCCATGTTCCTCTTCTCGTCAGTACTGTCCGGCGGGATGGGCGGGACTGCTCGCACAGCGCGGAATCGCGGGCAGTGGGCCATGTGTGGGCCAGCGGGGCGCCACCGGGGGTAAGCCGCCGCTAATGCGCAGGTCAGAGGCGCAGGCGTTCGGACAGGCGGGCGGTCTTGAAAACCGTCGTGGCAGCGATGTCACCGTGGGTTCAAATCCCACACCCACCGCAGATGAACGGCCCCTGACCGGGTGAATCGGTCGGGGGCCGTTGTCATGCGCGCTGTCCGTCCGGCACCGTGGTTTTCCGTCCCTAGGATGGCGGACGGGCAGAGCCGTAGCGCAGAGGTCGTCGCGCGCGGTCTCCAAAACCGCGAGGACGCCGGTTCGAATCCGGCCGGTTCTGCCTTCCCGCGGCGTGGTGTCCGGCGTTCACCACTCAGCCCAACCCGCCGAGGCCCGTGGTCAGGCGGGCCGCTGAGGCGATTGCGGCTCGGGCCTCCTGTTCGGAGAGGCCGGTGTGGACCGCGGCGGCGGTGAGGGCGTCCGCGAGTTCGTCGCCGAAGCCGTGTTCGTAGGCGCGGCAGGCCGCCCAGAAGAGGCGGGTGTTGCGCTGGCCCTCCTGGGCCGCCCGTACGAACTGGATCAGACCCTGGCCTCGGCGGATTCCGGGCCGGTGGACCGCGGGGTGGTGGCGGCGCGCGGGGGGTGTGAGCAGGCGGAGAAGGGCGCGCGGGCACGGCGCGGGGGCGAGGCGGGCGGTGCCCGGGGCCAGGCGGTACGTGCCGTGGGTGGTGACCGAGCCGGGGCCCACCAGGTATCCGCCGGAGCCGCGGATGTCGATGCCGGGTGCCAGGCGGCTCGCCGAGTTCGGTACGGCCACGTCGAGTGGACCGGTCAGCCAGAGGTGGCGTCCGCCGCTCGGCGTGAGCACGGTGATGGTCGGCGGGATGGTGAACCGGTGCCGCTCGGCCAGCTGTTGGAGTGCGCCCATGGAGTCGCTGCCGTGCGCCGCGTCGATGTCGAGGTCGATGCCGATGAGGCGGTGCGGGGGCCGGCCGCAGGCGATGCCGTAGCCGGTGGCGCGCGGCGCGGCGGCGAAGAGGGCGCGTACGGCGGTGGGGTCGGTGGTGGCGTCGTGGACGCCGTGGCCGGTCAGTCCACAGCCGCCCCGGCAGCGGACCGGAGGGTCCTCGCCGCGGTGGGGGGAACGCAGTGCGGGGAGCTTGGTGGCGGACAACGGGATGACGGGGAGCCCGCGCTCCGCGGCGGCGAGTGCGTGGGCCAGGGCCAGGGTGGCGGTCTGCCGGTCGATGGTGGCCATGCATTCATTCTCGTACAAGCGTTCGAAGGACGGAAGAGGGCGAGGGGGAGTGAAGGGGGTGGCGACCGCGAGGAGGCGGTGACGCAGGAACGCTTTTCCTCTTGGGGGGTGTGGGATTGGGCGGCGGCAAGGTGTGTGAGCTGGGGTTTTGGGGCGCGCGGGAGGTTTATCGGGTGTTCCTCACGCTTGCGGGGGAATCGAGGGCTGCGGGGTGGTTCGACGGGGATTCGGCGGGCAACTTTGGTCCTGCGACGTCGTGACCAACTCCGGAGCGGTCGGCCAACTGCTTCGGAATCAGCCGTAACAGCCGTAACAAGCCGTACTTTCGGTTCCTGGAGGAATTGACATGGCAAGCATTCGTACCGCTCGTGCCCTCGCCGCTGTTGCCGCCCTGCCGCTCGCCGTTGCGCTCTGCGGTGGTGTGGCCGCGGCCGACAACGGATCCTTCGCGAACGACGGGTCGAACGCGGCGGTGGCGACGATCGTCGGCAGTGGTGTCGGTGGCAACAACCACGGCAACTCGTCCACGTCGCAGCAGCAGGCGGTCGGATCCGGCGCCTCGAACCAGAGCAACTCGGCCCAGGTGAACGGCTCGGCCTTCACGGCGATCGACCAGTCCAACGAGAACTACGCGGTCAACTTCACCCAGCTCTGGTGACCCGGAGGCCGGGGACTGCTGGGGGGTAGGTCCACGGTGATGTGAAGCACGGTCTGCGCGGCGGCACTTCGGTGCCGTCGCGCAGACCTTTGTGCGTTGCGGGTCTTGCGTGTTGTGGCAGTTGTCTTGACAGTCCGAGTAAATCTGACGGACAGTCAGAAAGTCATGACGTCACCGATCCGTACGCCCGGGAGGACGCCGCAGTGCACCTCGCCCCGACGGAACGCCAGCAGCAGCTGCGCGCCGAACTCCGCACGTACTTCCGCGATGTCATGCCGGACACGAGGGTGGTGGACCCCGCGGCACAGCGTGCGCTGCTGCGGCGGATCGGCGCCGACGGCATGCTCGGACTCGGCTGGCCCGTGGAGTACGGCGGGCAGGGCCGCGGCCCCGACGAACAGTTCGTCTTCTTCGACGAGGCGTACCGCGCGGGCGCACCCGTATCGATGGTCACGCTCAACACCGTCGGACCGACCCTGATGAAGTACGGGACCGAGGAGCAGAAGGACTACTTCCTGCCCAGGATCCTCAGTGGCGAGCTCGTCTTCGCGATCGGCTACAGCGAGCCGGAGGCGGGTACGGACCTGGCGGCGCTGCGCACCCGTGCGGTACGCGACGGCGACTGCTGGGTCATCGACGGGCAGAAGATCTTCACCAGCAACGCCCAGAACGCGGACTGGATCTGGCTCGCCTGCCGGACCGATCCCGAAGCGCCCAAGCACAAGGGAATCTCGATCGTTCTCGTCCCCACGGACGATCCCGGCTTCGCCTGGACGCCCATCGAGACCGTGGGCGGGCTGACCACGACGGCCACCTACTACGACCGCGTGCGTGTACCGGTCAGCCATCTCGTCGGTGCCGAGAACGGCGGCTGGGGCCTGATCACCAACCAGCTGAACCACGAGCGGGTGGCGCTCGCCGCGATCGGGATGCAGGCCGAGGATTTCTACGACGAGGCGCTGGCCTACGCCCGGACCCCCGATCCGGTGACGGGGCGGCGGCCGGTTGACGAGCCCTGGGTGCGGTCCCGGCTGGCTGAGGCGTATGCCCGGCTGGCGGCAACGCGCCTGCTCAACTGGCGTTTGGTGGGGGAGGTGGGGGCGGGCTCACTGGCCCCCGGCGAGGCAAGCGGTGTGAAGTTCGTGGGAACCGAAAGCGCCGTCGAGGTGTATCGAATGTGCCAGGAAATTACGGGCGAGGCCGGGATGGTCCGAGGCGGCTCACTGGGTGCGTTCGGGGACGGGGAGCTGGAGCGGATGAACAGGGCGGCGCAGATCAACACCTTCGGGGGCGGGGTGAGCGAGGTGCAGCGGGAGATCGTCGCGACGATGCGGCTCGGCATGAAGAGGGGGAAGCGGTGACGGAAGGACAGGGAGGAGGAGGCGGGCAGGGACGGCCGGACGAGCTGTACGCGCGCATCAAGGTGTACGAGGGGCGTGCCGCGGCCACCGCGGGCATCGGCAAGGACGTGGTCAACCAGGCGATGATCCGGCACTGGTGCGAGGCGATGGGCGACAGCCTCCCGGCGTACGAGGGTCCGGACGCCATCGCGCCGCCGACAATGCTCCAGGCGTGGACGATGGGCGGGCTCTCGGGGCACACGGACCGGTCGGAGGCGTACGACGAGCTGTTTGCCCTGCTCGACGGCGCCGGCTGTACATCGGTGGTCGCGACCGACTGCGAGCAGGAGTATCTGCGTCCGCTCCGGCCCGGTGACCGGATCACCTTCGACGCGGTGATCGAGTCGGTCTCGGAGCGGAAGACGACCAAGCTGGGCACGGGGTATTTTGTCACGACGCGGATGGATGTCCGGGCGGACGGGGAGCCCGCCGGGACGCACCGCTTCCGGATTCTGAAGTACCGGCCCGCGTCGGGGAAGCCGAGCTCCAGGAACCTGCGACCGCGCCCCGTGATCAACAGGGACAACGCCGGATTCTGGGAAGGGGTGGCCGAGCACAAGCTGCTGATCCAGCGCTGCGCGGAGTGCGCGACACTGCGCTTCCCCTGGCTGCCGGGGTGCAACGAGTGCGGTGGCCAGGAGTGGGACACCGTCGAGGCGAGCGGTGAGGGCACCGTCTTCTCCTACGTCGTGATGCATCACCCGCCCTTCCCCGCCTTCAGCCGTTCCGACGAGCCCGGGCCGTACGCGGTAGGGCTGGTCGAGCTGGACGAGGGGGTGCGGATCGTCAGCAACGTCATCGGCGTGCCGTTCGACAAAGTGCGGCCCGGCATGCGAGTGAAGCTCGAATTCCTGCGTACGGATCCCGAGTTGGAGCTTCCTGTCTTCCGGGGGAGTGAGAGCTGAGATGGACTTCACGCCTACGGAGGAGCAGGCGGCGGGTCAGGGTCTTGCGGCCCGGATCTTCGCGGATCTGTCGACGCACGAGCGGCTGGCGGCGGCCGGGACGGGCACGGACGCCGAACTCTGGAAGGAGTTGTGTGCGGCAGGGCTGACGGCCGCTGTCGAGGAGATCGGGCTGCTGGGGCTGGTGCTGTTGCTGGAGGAGCAGGGCAGGACCACAGCACAGGTGCCCTTCGCGGCGACCTGTGTGTACGGGGTGCTCGCGGTCGGCGAGCACGGCACGGCGGAACAGCGGGAGCGGCTGCTGCCGCCGCTGCGGGACGGCACGGCCGTGGCGACGGGGGCGTTTCCGGCGCGGGCCGGTCTCCGGTCGGCCGATGCCGATGCCGATGCCGACGGCGATGGTGGCGGGCGACTGAGCGGGACCGTGCCGTATGTGCCGTGGCTGCGGGACGCGACGCATGTCCTGGTGCCGGACTCGGACAGGGCGCTGTGGTTGGTGAGGACCGCCGATCAGGGAGT
The DNA here is from genome assembly GCF_053617235.1 of Streptomyces sp. NPDC055749. Taxonomy (NCBI): domain Bacteria; kingdom Bacillati; phylum Actinomycetota; class Actinomycetes; order Kitasatosporales; family Streptomycetaceae; genus Streptomyces; species Streptomyces sp. NPDC055749. The sequence goes on from NZ_JBSHFH010000002.1 coordinate 112,165, forward strand.
GTCGGTGCGGCCGGTCGAGACGACGGCGCCGTGGGCGGCGGCGCGGCTCGTCCTGGACGGTGCGCCCGGGGAGAGGCTCGGTGGGGCAGGGGCGTACGCCTCGGTGCTGGCGACGAGCCGTACGGCGTTCGCGGGGCTGCAGGCGGGAGTGGCAGCCGGTTCGCTGGCGCGGGCGGTCGAACACACCGTGACCCGCGAGCAGTTCGGCCGTCCCCTCTCCACCAACCAGGCGGTACTGCTTCGGGCCGCCGACGCACACATGGACACCGAGACGATCCGGGTCACGGCGTACGAGGCGGCGTGGCGGCGCGATCACTCGCTGGCGTACGGGGCACAGGCGCTGACGGCCGCGTGGTGGGCGTCGGAGGCGGGCCGGCGCGTCGTGCATGCCGGACAGCATCTGCACGGCGGGACGGGCGCAGACCTGGAGCATCCGGTCCACCGCCACTTCCTGTGGGGGCGCCAGCTCGACGCCTACTTGGGATGTGGGAGTGAAGTGCTGGACGAACTGGGCCTGTTGCTGGCGGAGGAGGTGCCGACATGAGACAGGGAGCGCGAGAGTTCCGACCGTGTGTGGGTGAGGAGCTGGTGCCACTGGAGATCGCGGTGACCCGCACCCTCATCGTGGCGGGGGCCGTCGCGTCCCGCGATTACCAGGATGTGCACCACGATGCCGAGCTCGCGCGGGAGAAGGGGTCGCCGGACATCTTCATGAACATCCTCACGACGAACGGGCTCGTGGGCCGGTTCATCACGGACCGCTTCGGTCCCTCTGCGGTGCTGAGGAAGGTCGCGATCAGGCTCGGGGCTCCCAACTACCCGGGGGACACGATGGTGTTGTCCGGAACGGTCGTCGCAGTAACAGGCGCGGCGGACTCGGCCGCGGCCACAGAGGCCGTGGAGGTGGACGACATCGTGGAGGTGGAAGTCGTGGGGGCCAACGGGCTGGGGCGCCATGTCTCCGGCAGGGTCACCCTCGCTCTGCCGGCCGTCGATCCGGCGGGGGAGGCGGCGTCATGAGCCTGCGCAGGGCCGATTCGCTCGGCGGGAAGGCCGCGGTCGTAGGGATCGGTGCGACCGAGTTCTCCAAGGACTCGGGGCGCAGCGAGTTGAAGCTTGCCGTCGAGGCCGTGCGGGCCGCTCTCGACGATGCCGGGCTGACCCCTGCCGATGTCGACGGGATGGTCACCTTCACGATGGACACCAGCCCCGAGATCACGGTCGCGCAGGCGGCGGGGATCGGCGAGCTGTCGTTCTTCTCGCGGGTCCATTACGGCGGCGGAGCCGCGTGCGCCACCGTGCAGCAGGCGGCGCTGGCCGTGGCGAGCGGGGTGGCCGATGTCGTCGTCTGCTACCGCGCGTTCAACGAGCGCTCCGGGCGCAGATTCGGATCCGGAGTACAGCAGCGGGAGCCCACCGCCGAAGGAGCGGCGCTCGGCTGGAACCTCCCGTTCGGGCTGCTCACTCCCGCCTCCTGGGTGGCGATGGCCGCCCAGCGCTATCTGCACACCTACAACCTGGCCCCGGAAGTCTTCGGGCACGTCGCGGTCACGGACAGACGCCATGCCGCCAGGAACCCGGCGGCGCACTTCTACGGGAAGCCGATCACCCTCGCCGACCACGCCGCCTCGCGCTGGATCGTCGAACCGCTGCGGCTGCTCGACTGCTGTCAGGAGACCGACGGCGGGCAGGCGATCGTCGTGACGAGCGCCGAGCGGGCCAGGGACCTGCCCCGGCCACCCGCCGTGATCGTCGCCGCGGCCCAGGGAGCGGGGCGGGCCCAGGAACAGATGACCAGCTTCTACCGGGACGGGCTGACAGGACTGCCGGAGATGGGAGTGGTGGCCCGGCAGCTCTGGCGCAACTCCGGGCTGTCCCCCGCCGACATCGATGTGGGCATCCTCTACGACCACTTCACTCCGTTCGTGCTCATGCAGCTGGAGGAGTTCGGCTTCTGCGGGCCGGGTGAGGCCGCGGACTTCGTGGCGGGTGACGAACTGCCGCTGAACACACATGGAGGGCAGCTGGGAGAGGCGTATCTGCATGGGATGAACGGCATCGCGGAGGCGGTCCGGCAGATCCGCTCCACCTCGGTGAACCAGATATCCGGTGCGGCCAGGACGCTGGTCACGGCCGGTACGGGCGTTCCCACCTCGGGGCTGATCCTGGGCACGGACGACTGAGCCGGCGGCGCGGCGTGGCTGCGGCGGAGCTGCGGCAGGGTGGCGCCCAGGGGCCCGGGCCCGCCGGTGTCCGGCTCGGGGGCGGACCCTGACACGGGCGGTCGGCCCCTCCACCTTCAGGAGGTCGGGCCCGCCCCACCCCTACAACCTGAGGCGGACGCCGCTTCGGGACCTGGGGCCGATCCCCTCGGCGGCGACCGCTCCTAGCGTGGACATATGACCACGCCAGTCTGCACCGGCGCCTCCAGGGCAGTCGCTGCCGCCGCCGGACACCCGACCTATTCGCCCTATGCGTCGTTCTCCTCGTACGTACGGGCGCGGGGGCCCGTGCTGCTGCGGACGGCCCGCTCGCTCACCGCGAATCCGAGCGATGCGGAGGATCTGCTGCAGACCGCGCTCACCAAGACGTACGTCGCGTGGGAGCGGATCGAGGACCACCGGGCGCTCGACGGGTATGTCCGCCGGGCCCTGGTGAACACGCGCACCTCGCAGTGGCGCAAGCGCAAGGTCGACGAGTTCGCCTGCGACGAGCTGCCCGAGCAGGAGACCGTACCCGCCCCCGATCCGGCCGAGCAGCAGTCGCTGCACGACGCGATGTGGCGGGCGGTCCTCAAGCTCCCGGACCGCCAGCGCGCCATGGTCGTCCTGCGCTACTACGAGGACCTCAGCGAGGCCCAGACGGCCGAGGTGCTCGGCGTGTCCATCGGTACGGTCAAGAGCGCCGTGTCCCGGGCACTCGGCAAACTCCGCGAGGACCCGGAGCTGACCCTGGTCCGATAGGCGCGCTCCGATGGGCGCGCTCCGATGGGCGCGCTCCGATGGGCGCGCTCCGATAAGCGCGGTCCGGTAAGGGCGGACCGTCCCAGGAGGTGCGAATTTGCCCGGCCGCACCGATTCGTAAGCGCCGGAGTAGTGACATACCAATTGGTATGTGCGCAGAATCAGCGGAACATTACTGCCGCGTAGCGCCCACCGGGAGGACGCCGTGCTCAGCACCATGCAGGACGTACCGCTGACTGTCACCCGCATCCTGACCCATGGGATGACCATTCACGGGAAGTCGCAGGTCACGACCTGGACCGGCGAACCCGAGCCGCACCGTCGTACCTTCGCCGAGATCGGCGGGCGTGCCGGGCAGCTGGCCCACGCCCTGCGCGACGAGCTCGGCATCGACAGCGACCAGAGGATCGCGACGCTTTGTTGGAACAACGCCGAACATGTCGAGGCGTATCTGGCGATCCCCTCCATGGGCGCCGTACTGCACACGCTCAACCTCCGGCTCCCCGCCGAACAACTGGTCTGGATCGTCAATCACGCCGACGACAAGGTCGTGATCGTCAACGGTTCGCTGCTGCCCCTCCTCGTACCGCTGCTCCCCCACCTGCCGTCCATCGAGCACGTGGTCGTCACGGGGCCGGGTGACCGCTCCGGGCTCAGCGGCATCGCGCCGCGCGTGCACGAGTACGAGGAGCTGCTGGCCGGCCGCTCCACCGACTACGACTGGCCCGAGCTGGACGAACGCCAGGCCGCGGCCATGTGCTACACCTCCGGCACCACCGGCGACCCCAAGGGCGTCGTCTACTCCCACCGTTCCATCTACCTGCACTCCATGCAGGTCAACATGACCGAGTCGATGGGGCTGACGGACAAGGACACCACCCTCGTGGTCGTGCCCCAGTTCCATGTGAACGCGTGGGGGCTGCCGCACGCGACGTTCATGACCGGCGTCAACATGCTCATGCCGGACCGCTTCCTTCAGCCCGCCCCGCTCGCCGACATGATCGAGCGCGAGAAGCCGACCCACGCCGCGGCCGTCCCCACCATCTGGCAGGGACTGCTCGCCGAGGTGACCGCCAATCCGCGCGACCTCACCTCGATGGCCAGCGTCACCATCGGCGGCGCCGCCTGCCCTCCCTCCCTCATGGAGGCGTACGACAAGCTGGGCGTCCGCCTCTGCCACGCCTGGGGCATGACGGAGACCTCGCCGCTCGGCACGATGGCCAACCCGCCCGCCGGACTGACCGAGCAGGAGGAGTGGCCGTACCGCGTCACGCAGGGCCGTTTCCCCGCCGGTGTCGAGGCACGCCTCGTCGGTCCCGGTGGCGAGCACCTGTCCTGGGACGGCGAGTCGGCCGGTGAGCTGGAGGTGCGCGGGCCCTGGATCGCCGGTGCGTACTACGGCGGTTCGGACGGCGAGCACCTGCGGCCCGAGGACAAGTTCAGCGAGGACGGCTGGCTGAAGACCGGCGACGTCGGCGTGATCAGCGCGGACGGCTTCCTCACCCTCACCGACCGGGCCAAGGACGTCATCAAGTCCGGCGGGGAGTGGATCAGCAGCGTCGAGCTTGAGAACGCGCTGATGGGGCACCCCGACGTGGCCGAGGCCGCTGTCGTAGCCGTCCCCGACGAGAAGTGGGGAGAGCGCCCGCTCGCCACGGTCGTCCTCAAGGAGGGCGCCACCGCCGACTACGCCTCGCTGAAGGCATTCCTCGCCCAGTCGGTCGCCAAGTGGCAGCTGCCGGAGCGCTGGACGATCATTCCGGCGGTCCCGAAGACGAGCGTCGGCAAGTTCGACAAGAAGGTGATCCGCAAGCAGTACGCGGACGGCGAGCTGGACATCACCCAGCTCTGATCCTCACGACGACGAGGAGGGCGGTACGGGACTTCCCGTACCGCCCTCCTCGTATGCGCGGGCCGGAGCCTCGCGTCAGTTGGTGCCTATCTTCGCCAGCAGATCGACGATGCGGGACTGCACCTCGTCGCTGGTGGAGCGTTCGGCCAGGAAGAGAACGGTTTCGCCGGAGCTGAGCCCGGACAGTTCCGACTGATGCAGACCGGTCGAGGTGTAGACGACCAGCGGGGTGCGGTTCAACTGACCGTTCGCGCGCAGCCAGTCGATGATCCCGGCGCGCCTGCGGCGTACCTGCATCAGGTCCATCACCACCAGGTTCGGCCGCATACGGGTGGCGAGCTCGACCGCGTCGCTGTCGGCCGCCGCCCTCGCGACCTGCATCCCGCGGCGCTCCAGCGTCTCCGTCAGAGCCACCGCGATCTCCTCGTGCTCCTCGATCAGGAGCACCCGCGGCGGATGCTGTTCGCTGTCGCGAGGTGCGAGTGCCTTGAGGAGTACGGCGGGGTCGGCACCGTACGCGGCCTCGCGCGTCGCCTGCCCGAGCCCGGCCGTCACCAGCACCGGAACCTCGGCGGCCACGGCCGCCGTGCGCAGCGACTGGAGGGCGGTACGGGTGATCGGCCCGGTCAGCGGGTCGACGAAGAGCGCGGCGGGGAACGCCGCGATCTGGGCGTCGACCTCCTCGCGGGAGTGCACGATCACCGGGCGGTAACCGCGGTCGCTCAGCGCCTGCTGGGTGGAGACGTCGGGAGCGGGCCAGACGAGCAGCCGTCGCGGATTGTCCAGCGGCTCAGGGGGCAGCTCGTCGTCGACGGGCCGGGGCTGAGGCCGGTTGGCGACCTCGACCGCGCCACCGGGGCCGTCGAGCGGCTCCGGGCCTTCGGCGGCGCCCCTGTCGGGCGCCCCTATGGCGTACGCGCGCCCTGCGGCCACGGGGGCCGACAGCAGCTGACCGGACCCCGGGCCCTGCGTGGTGCCACCCTGCGTGGACGCGCCGGCCCCGGTGCCGCCGGGGGCGGCGCCGGTCTGCGGCGGGACGGGCGGTGCCGGAGGCTCGGCCTCCGGCGGGGCGGCCAGCTTGCGGCGCCGTCCGGCGCCGCCGAGGCTCTGGTTCTGCTGATGCGCGAGATGCTGCGCGAACGGCACACCCTGCCCCAGCGTCCGCACGCTGAAGGCCCGCCCCTGCGTCGAATCCGAGGACGCGGACGCCGGCATCGGTGCTTCGGCGGGCAACGGCTGGCGCCGCGCATCCTGTGCGGGGCCCATGCCGTCGGCGGGGTGGGGCGCGGCAGGCCGTGCGCCCTCCTGCGCCGGGACCGCGGAGGGTGCCGGGACGGAGCCGGTGGTGTGCGTGGTCCGGCCGGGGGCCGGCCAGGAGTCGTCGTCGGGCGGGCCATCGGGGGTGTCGGCGTCCATCCCCAGCGCGGCCAGGTTCTGGCCAGAGGTGCCGTCCTCACCCCAGCCGGGGGGCACGGACGTGTTGCCCGGCTCCTCCGGTGCGACGGGACGGCGCGCCCGGCGACGGCCCGACGGCACGGGGTGCGCCTGCGGCGGGGTGTGGTCGGCGTCCGGAGTGTGTACGGCGTCGTGGCGCTCCGGCAACGCGTCGGCGGTCGCCTCGGCCATGGGCGGAACCCGGTCGGCGTCGGCGGGCGGGAGCGCGAACGGGACACGCGGCCCCGTGGGCTCGGCCTGAGCGGCACGCTCCTGGGCGGCCGACAGCGCGCGCCGCGCCCGCCGTCCACCGGGCTGCGAGGCGCCGGCCGGTGCCTCGCCCGGGGACGCCTGCGAAGAGCGGTCGGGGGAAGGGAGGGCCGGAAGGGCCGGCTGGGGCTCCCCGTCCCGTCGCGCACGATGGCCCGAAGGCGAAACCGGGACCTGTGCGCCGGACGGCACACCCTGCGGCGGCACGGTCCGACCGAGCTGCGGACGCCCACCGCCGCCCTGTGCACCTTCCGCGGCCGTGACGACGGAGCCTTCGGAGGGAGCGGAGGGAGCGGAGGGAGAGGACGGAGCCGAAGCACCGGCAGGCAGCGCCAGAGCCTGCCCAGGCTGCCCCGGAGCCTGGCCCTGCGCGTCCCCGGGCAAACCCACAGCCCCGGTCTCCGCCGGGCTGGGCCGTCCACGCCTGCGCCCGGACCCCCCGTGCTGCTCCTCGCCGACGGAGACAGCAGAGCCGACAGACGCAGCAGCGGCATCCGGCACCGCCGGCCCGCGCCGCGCCCTGCGCCGCCCGGTCGGCTCCGCCGCACCGGTGTCGGTGGCCTCGGGGCCGCTCACCGGGCTGTCCAGGAAGGCGTCCGTCGACGACCTGCGCGCCCTGCGCCGACCGCCGCTCGTGGCGCCGGAGTCCTGGGCCTGGTCCAGAGCCTGGTCCTGCGGGACGGTCTCCGGCAACGCGTGCACGGCCTCAACCGGCGGGGGTGCCACCGTGCCGGAGCCCGTTCCGAGCGGCACTTCGAGTACGTACGCACTGCCGCTCATGCCCGGCATCTCGTGCGTCTGGAGCACACCGCCGTGCGCCCGTACGATCCCGCGCACGATCGGCTCGTGCACCGGGTCTCCCCCGGCGAACGGGCCGCGCACCTCGATCCGTACGACGTCACCGCGCTGCGCGGCCGCCACGACGACCGTCGAGTCGACGTAACCGCCGCCCGGCACCAGCCGGGTCTTGCCCGTCGAGTCGACACCTGCGACGTCCGCGACCAAGTGGGCGAGGGCCGTCGCCAGCCGCACCGGGTCCACCTCGGCCTCGATCGGCGGGGCATGCACCGCGAACTGCGCGCGCCCCGGCCCGATCAGCTCCACCGCACCGTCGATACCGGCCGTCACGACGCCGTCGACCAGCACGGGGACCTTCGTGAGGCCCTCGGTGCCCGAGTCCAGACGCTGGTAACCCAGCACGTTGTCGACGAGCGTCGTCATCCGGGCGTAGCCCGCGGCCAGGTGGTGCAGGATCTGGTTGGCCTCCGGCCACAGCTGGCCGGCCGGGTCGGCGGCGAGCGTGGACAGTTCGCCCCGCAGTTCCTCCAGCGGGCCGCGCAGTGATTCGCCGAGTACGGCGGTCAGCTGGCCGTGCCAGGCGCTCAGCCCGGCGACGAGGTCCGTCTGCTTCTCCAGCTCGGATGCGTACCGCTCCGTGCGGTCGGCGAGTTCGGCCGCGTGGCGCTCGGTCAGCTCGGCGACCTCCGCGGCGTGGGCCTCGGTGAGACGGGTGATCTCGGAGCTGTGGCTCCCGGTCAGCTCGGCGACCTCGGACGTGTGCTGCTCGGTGAGCTCCTCGTACGGCCTGCGGTCGGTGAAGGTCATCACCGCGCCGACCAGCTGGTCCCCGTCCCGTACGGGCGCGGTCGTCAGATCGACCGGCACCTGCGCGCCGCTCCTGGACCACAGCACCTGCCCCCGCACCCGGTGCTTGCGCCCGGACTTGAGGGTGTCGGCGAGTGGGGACTCCTCGTACGGGAAGGGCTCGCCCTCCGCACGCGAGTGCAGGACCAGGGGGTGCAGCTCCTTGCCGCCCAGGTCGCTGGCGCGGAATCCGAGTATCTGAGCGGCGGCCGGGTTGACGAGGACGACACGGCCGTCCGTGTCCGTACCCACGACGCCCTCGGACGCGGCCCGCAGGATCATCTCGGTCTGGCGCTGCGAACGGGCCAGTTCGGCCTCGGTGTCGACGGTGCCCGAGAGATCGCGTACGACCAGCATCAGCAGCTCGTCGCCGGTGTAGCTGGAGTGGATGTCGTTGTACCCGGCCTGGCCGCTGTCCAGGCTCGCGCTGGTGACCTCCGCCGGGAATTCGATGCCGTCGGTACGCCGCGCGGTCATCCGCGTCGGCTTGGTCCTGCCCTGCTCGTCCGCAGCCTCCGGCCGACGCATCGACCCGGGGATCAGCTTGGAGTCGAACTCCGGAAGCAGATCGAGCAGTCCGCGGCCCACGAGCGCGGTGCCCGGGGTCTCGAACATTTCGAGGGCGATGGTGTTGGCGTTGACGACCGTGCCGTTGCAATTGACGAGCAGAAGCCCGTCCGGGAGGGCGTCGAGTATGGCTGCGAGGCGAGCAGCGCCTCGGGATGGCCTGCTGCTCACGACGACGCTTCCTCCCTGATTACCGCACCTTGCCGACAGCGGGCCCCATCTTGCCCCTCGGGCCGCAGGCTGTCACTGGAGGAGTCTAAAGGCAGGGGAGGGCCGCAGGGCGGCCTATGAGGGGGAGCTCTCACCAAGGTTCTGTGCGAGCCGTGTACGACGAGGGCGTGACATGTGACCGTCCACGCACCCTTTGACGTGCGCGGACACCGGGCGGGCGGCCCCGCGGGAGGGCCGTCAGACGGTGGGCAGTACGGGAACCAGGTTGTTCCAGCGCGAGATCTCGCAGCCGTTCGCCCGGTTCAGATATGCGGAGAAGTCCCGCCCCTGCCACGTCCCGACGATCCGTGCGGTGGCCGGTCCGCCGTGGATCTGGGTGCACATCCCGCCCTTGGGCGTCGGCAGGAACGGGTTCTCGCCCGCCGCCTCCGCCTCCGCCAGCCGGTCGCAGGCCGCCTGCGCCCGGGCGTGGGTGCCGCCTGCCGGACTGCAGAGAAGCTCGAAGGTGCCGTCGGCCGCCGGGTCCCCGGAGTCCGAGACGGTCACGGTCATACGCATCCGCGCCGCCTGATCCCCGTGTCCCCACGGGTCCAGGACGCGGCCCTGGAGGCTGCCGTGGACGCCCTGGACATCCCGAACATCCCGAACATCCTGAAGGAACAGGTGCGGCGACAGCAGCGGTACGGGGACCGGGGCCACGGCGGTCGCCGCCGGCGCGGCGGCGGACAGTGCGGCGAGAGAGGCGACAGCGGTGACGGTGAGACGACGCAGCATGCGGGGCTCCTGTGCTCTGGACACGACGGGTGCTCTGGACACGACGGGCGGCATTAGGGGGCTGCGCCCCCGCCCCCTCTAACGCTCCGCACGCTCCGACGATGCGCACCGCTGCGGTGCTTTGCCCTGGCACCCGCATGCCTAGTACGGTGGGCGGCGATTGGTGACAGCGCGCTCGACTGTGTCATCATCTGCACGCACCACTCGCGCTCGCGCGGGGTGTGCTGGAGGCGTCGCCTAGTCCGGTCTATGGCGCCGCACTGCTAATGCGGTTTGGGTCTTAAAGCCCATCGAGGGTTCAAATCCCTCCGCCTCCGCTCCAACCCGAAGCCCCGTGCCCCTGGCACGGGGCTTCGGTCGTCTCCGGCATCGGATGACTCCGTACGGGTGACGGGCGACCCCTCCCACAAGGCTCCTGAGACGCTGTTTCCGCAGCTCAGAGCTGGTGGAGCTAATGGATTTCGCGTGACGGCGCAGGTCATGTAATGTTGTTCTCGCAACGCCGACGGGGCAGAAAAGCCCGGGAGGCAAGCCAGCGGGTAACACCAACGGCAGGCACTCGTAGCTTAACGGATAGAGCATCTGACTACGGATCAGAAGGTTGCAGGTTCGAATCCTGCCGAGTGCACATCGCACGAAAGGCTCCCAGGAGAAATCCTGGGGGCCTTTCGCGTTGTCCGGTGGTGACCGGTCCTGGCAGTGGTCAGTGGTCGGTGGCGTCGTAGGCCAGGCGGGCCTGTTCGACCGTTTTCAGGTTGGTGGTTGCCCAGGTGGCCAGGGTTGCGAACAGGGGGCCCAGGCTTTGGCCCAGTTCGGTGATCTCGTACTCCACGCGTGGGGGGACCTCGGGGTAGTACGTGCGCTCCACGAGGCCGTCGCGTTCGAGTTGGCGCAGGCGTTGGGTGAGAACCTTGGGGGTGATCGTGCCGATGCGGCGTTCGAGTTCGACGAAGCGCTGGCGGCCGTGCTCGTTGAGGTTGAGGAGGATCGGTGTGGTCCAGCGGCTGAACACGATGTCGATGACGGGGCCCACGGGGCAGCTGAGCGGGCTGACCGCCGTGGGTGCGGGGTGGGCTTCGTCCACGGTCATGCGGGGGTTCCTTCGAGTCGCAGCGTGATCCAGTGGGCCGTGTCGCCGGGCAGCTGGTAGCGCTCCGTCTCGACGAAGCCGTGGTGCAGGGCGAACCGCAGGCCGTCCGTGTTGGAGGCCAGGACCACCGTCTCGATCGCCTGGGCGCCGAGGGCGTGTGCTCGGTTCAGGGAGCGTTCGTAGAGCTCGGTGCCAAAGCCCTGGCGGCGGTGGGCGGTGAGTACGCGGGCGATGACGGTTGCCGTGAAGGTGTCGTCGGCCGGGGGGCGTACGGTCGTGCAGCCCACCAGGACGTCGTCGAGGTACGCGACCTCCATATGGTTGTGCAGGGCGCGTTCCCGTACGTCGTCGAGCGACAGGGTGTGCGCCGGGATGATCACGTTGTGGGCGTGCTGCCAGTCCTTGAGCATGGCGTCGCCGACAGGTTGTTCGATACGGAGGCCGGTCATCGCAACAGGATGCACCACCCGTGGCGCCCGTACCGTGGGTGCGCTGATGTTTCTGTGGAGTGCGGGGGTTGCGTGTGGGATGGCGGTGCACCGGGCTGCGGTGGTCCGATGACGGGCCCGAGCTGGGGTGGCGCGGGGGCGGAAAGGGTGCGGATTCCCGGCGGGTGAGTGTCCTTTCGTACGGGAAGGAGCTCGGGTTCCGGGCCGTTGGTGAGCGGCACTGTGTCGGGGCGCGGGGCAATGTCTGTCCGCTGGCCGCGGTGGTGTCCGCGCGCAGTACGGGGGCTCGGTGTCCTGAGTGCGCGCGGCTGGACCGGGCGCACTCCGTGGCGGCCGACACGATCGCCGACGACCCGCGGACGTACCGCGTCTATCTCGCCTGGTTCGGGCCCGGGATGGTCAAGGTCGGGATCACCGCCGAGGAGCGGGGTGCGGCGCGGCTGCGGGAGCAGGGGGCCGTGGTGTTCAGCTGGCTGGGGCGCGGGCCGCTGATGGCCGCGCGGCGGACCGAGGAGCTGCTGCGGGCCGCGCTCGGGGTGCCGGACCGGATTCCGTACGCCAGGAAGCGGGCGGTGCGGGGTGTGCTGCCGGGGGTCGGGGAGCGGGCCGCCGAGGTGGCCGAGTTGTACGGGCGGGCCGCGGCGCTCGAAGGGGGAGGGTGGCCGGAGTCGTTGGAGCGGTTGCCGTTCGAGGCTGTCGACCATGGAGCGGTGTTCGGGCTCGGTGGGGTCGGCGAGGCGGCTCGCGCGGTGACCGGGCTGGTCGACGGGGGTGTGGTGGCCGGGCGGCTGGTGGCGGCGGCCGGGCCCGATCTGCATCTGGAGACCGGGGTGGGGGGCGTGGGGGGCGTTGTTGTGGTGGATACGCGGCTTGTCAGCGGGTGGGAGCTCGTGGGGGCCGATGTGCGGGCGGGGGTGAGTGTGCCCGTCGTTGATATCGGGGGTGGTGGGGTGCAGGGCGGGTTGTTCTGAGAGGGTCGGGGGGAGAGTGGGAGGGGTGGGAGGGGTGGTTGGGGTGAGTGGTGACAGTTTGGATGTTGTGCGGTTCTGGGAGCGGCTCGGGCTGCCCGGGATCATCGACGTCCATACGCACTTCATGCCGGAGCAGGTGCTCCGCAAGGTGTGGGCGTACTTCGACTCCGTGGGTCCGCTGACCGGTATGGAGTGGCCGATCACCTACCGGCACGACGAGGACGAACGGCTCGCCGTGCTGCGGTCGTTCGGAGTGCTCCGGTTCACCTCGATGATCTATCCGCACCGGGCGGGGATGGCCGCTTGGCTGAACGACTGGGCGGCCGGCTTCGCGGCTCGTGTGCCCGACAGTCTGCACACCGCGACCTTCTTTCCGGAGGAGGGCGTGGAGCGGTATGTGCGGGAGGCCGTCGAGGCGGGGGCGCGGGTGTTCAAGTCACACCTCCAGGTCGGGGCGTACGATCCGAACGACCCGCTGCTGGAGCCCGTGTGGGGGCTGCTCGCGGAGGCCGGGGTTCCCGTGGTGATGCACTGCGGGTCGGGGCCCGCGCCCGGAAAGTACACCGGGCCCGAGCCGGTCGGCCGGCTGCTGGCGCGTCATCCGCGGCTGCGGATCGTGGTGGCGCACATGGGGATGCCGGAGTACACGGACTTCCTGGCGCTCGCGGAGACGTACCCCGAGGTGCGGCTCGATACGACGATGGCGTTCACGGACTTCAGTGAGAAGTTCACACCGTTCCCTGTAGGGGAACGGGGGCGGCTCGCGGATCTGGGGGACCGGATCCTGCTGGGCACGGACTTCCCGAACATCCCGTACCCGTACGTTCATCAGCTGCACGCCCTGGAGCGGCTGGAGCTGGGCGATGCGTGGTTGCGGGCTGTTTGTCATGGGAACGCGAGCGCCTTGTTCCGCTGAAGCGGCCGAGGCGTTTCTCAGGGAATTCACAGGAACGGGTCAGAGCTCTCTCACCGGCGCCTCCCAGGGTGGGGTCATGACGACGACGACCTCGCCCCAGGGGCGTACCGAACTGCTCAGGCCGGACCGCGGCCCGGTCCGCGTACTCGTGGTGGACGACGAGGCTCCGCTCGCCGAGCTGCTCTCCATGGCCCTGCGGTACGAGGGGTGGGACGTGCGCAGTGCCGGGGACGGCGCCGCCGCCGTGCGCGCGGCGCGCGACTTCCGGCCCGACGCGGTGATTCTCGACGTGATGCTGCCCGACATCGACGGGCTCGCCCTCCTCGGCAGGATGCGCCGGGAGCTGGCCGATGTTCCGGTGCTCTTCCTCACGGCGCGGGACTCCGTCGAGGACCGCATCGCCGGGCTCACCGCTGGGGGCGACGACTACGTCACCAAGCCGTTCAGTCTGGAGGAGGTCGTGGCGCGGCTGCGCGGGCTGATCCGGCGGTCGGGCACGGCCGCGGCGGCGCGGGCCGACTCCACGCTCGTGGTCGGTGACCTGGTGCTCAACGAGGACAGTCACGAGGTCGGCCGGGGTGGGGAATCGATCCATCTCACCGCGACCGAATTCGAGCTGCTCCGCTTTCTGATGCGCAATCCGCGCCGCGTGCTGAGCAAGGCCCAGATCCTGGACCGGGTGTGGAACTACGACTTCGGCGGCCAGGCCAATGTCGTCGAGCTCTACATCTCGTATCTCCGCAAGAAGATCGACGCGGGGCGCTCCCCGATGATCCACACCCGGCGCGGGGCCGGGTATCTCATCAAGCCCGGTGAGTGAGCAGTAGGCGGGTGAGTCGCCTCAGGAGCAGGAAGCCCTGGACTCTGCGGACCCGGCTCGTCGTGGCCGCCGTCTCGCTCATCGCGGTCGTGGCGGCCGTCATCGGCTCGGTGACCGCCATCGCGTTCCAGAGCTATATGTACGGGAAGCTGGACGACCAGCTGCGCTCCATCGCCGTACGGGCCGAACGCCCGCCCGGTGAACCACTCCCCGAGAAGCTCCGGAACGCAGGCCCGCTGGGATTCATCGGCGGGGGCGGCCAGCCCTTCGGCACGGTCGGCGCCGTGCTGGACGACGACGGCTCCGTCGCCGAGTCGAAGATGGCCGTCGAGGATGAGGAGCAGCGTGCCCAGGAGAGTTCCAGGGCGCTGAGCGACTCCGAGTCGGACGCGCTGGAGGCAGCGGGTGCCGAGGTGGGCTCGGGGGCGCGCGGAGTGGATCTGCCCGGACTCGGCAGCTACCGCGTGGAGGCCGTCGGTACGTCCGACGGGACCACGATCCTCGTCGCCATCCCCGCCGACGAGGTGCGCAGCGACCTCACCGCCCTGATCCTCGTCGAGGTCTGCGTCACCGCGGCCGGGCTCGTGGCCGCCGGGATCGCGGGCGCCGCCATGGTCGGCGTCGCCCTGCGCCCGCTGCGCCGGGTGGCCGCGACCGCGACCCGGGTCTCCGAACTCCCCCTGCACAGCGGCGAGGTGGACCTCGCGGAGCGGGTTCCGGATGCCGAGGCCGATCCGCGTACCGAGGTCGGGCAGGTCGGCGCGGCTCTCAACCGGATGCTGGGGCACGTCGGTTCGGCGCTTGAGGTGCGCCAGGAGAGCGAGACGCGGGTACGGCAGTTCGTCGCCGACGCCAGCCACGAACTGCGCACTCCGCTGGCCTCGATACGCGGCTACGCCGAACTGACCCGGCGCGGAAGCGAGGAGACCGGTCCCGACACCCGGCACGCGCTGGGGCGGATCGAGTCCGAGGCGGAGCGGATGACCGGGATGGTGGAGGACCTGCTGCTCCTGGCCCGGCTCGACGCGGGCCGGCCGCTCTCGCTCTCGTACGAGAGCACTGATCTCTCGCCGCTAGTCGTGGACGCCGTGAGCGACGCGCGCGTGGCAGGCAAAGGGCCCGGCGCGCGGCCCGATGACCATCATCACTGGCGGCTGGAGCTGCCGGACGTTCCCGCGTCCGTACGGGCCGATCCGACCCGGCTCCATCAGGTGCTGGTCAACCTCCTGGCGAACGCCCGTACCCACACACCTCCCGGGACCACGGTCACCGTGCGCGTCCGGGCGGCAGGTGCCGGTCACCCCTGGGTGACACTCGAAGTGCAGGACGACGGGCCGGGCATCGCGGCCGAGCTGCTGCCGCACGTCTTCGAACGGTTCGCGCGGGGCGACGCATCGCGCTCACGCAACGCGGGCTCCACGGGTCTCGGGCTCGCCATCGTGCAGGCCGTCGTCGCCGCGCACGACGGGCGGGTGGAGGTGCGGTCGGTGCCGGGGGACACGGTGTTCGCCGTGCGGCTTCCGGCCGATCCGGTGTACGCGGGGGCGTAGGGCGGGGCCGTTGTGGCTCACAGCGGCCCGGGCTCGATGGTGGCTCACAGCACCGGCACAGGCTCAGCACACCGGTGTGACAGGGCGGTTGGCGAACGTCTGTGACATGGCAACCGACACCCCTTGGAACACCCTGCCGGCCCGGGAGCACCTCCTGGCCGGAGCGGTCGACGCGGCCGGTGCACCCGTACTCGACGTCGTGGTTCCGGTCTTCAACGAGGAGAAGGATCTCGAAACCTGTGTGCGCCGGCTGCACGAGCACCTCGTACGGACTTTCCCGTACCGCTTCCGGATCACCGTCGCCGACAACGCGAGCACCGACCGCACGCCCCAGGTGGCGGCGCGGCTCGCGGCGACCGTGCCGGAAGTGCGCTCGTACCGGCTGGAGGAGAAGGGCCGCGGGCGGGCGCTGCGCACCGTCTGGTCCCACTCGGACGCACCGGTCCTCGCCTATATGGACGTCGACCTCTCGACCGACCTCAACGCACTGCTGCCGCTGGTCGCGCCCCTGATCTCGGGCCACTCCGACCTCGCCATCGGCTCGCGGCTGGCGCGCAGTTCGCGGGTGGTGCGCGGGTCGAAGCGGGAGTTCATCTCGCGGGCCTACAACCTCATCCTGCGTTCCTCGCTGGCCGCCCGCTTCAGCGACGCCCAGTGCGGATTCAAGGCGATACGGCGTGAGGTCGCGCAGCGGCTGCTGCCGATGGTCGAGGACACCGGCTGGTTCTTCGACACCGAGATGCTGGTGCTCGCGGAGCGTGCCGGCCTGCGTATCCACGAGGTGCCGGTCGACTGGGTCGACGACCCCGACTCCACCGTCCACATCGTGCGGACGGCGACCGATGACCTGAAAGGCGTGTGGCGGGTGGGGCGGGCGCTGGCCGTCGGCGCCCTGCCGCTCGACCGGCTGGCCCGGCCCTTCGGGGACGATCCGCGCGACCGCGCGTTGCCCGGGGTGCCGGGCGGGCTGGCCCGCCAGCTCGTCGGGTTCTGTGTCGTGGGCGCACTCTCCACGCTTTTCTACCTCGTCCTGTACTCGCTGTTCCGGACGGGCTTCGGCCCGCAGTTCGCCAACGGCGGCGCGCTGCTGGTGTCGGCCGTCGCCAATACGGCAGCCAACCGGAGGCTCACCTTCCGAGTACGGGGCAGGGGCGGAGCCATCCGTCACCAGGCGCAGGGGCTCGTCGTCTTCGCCATCGGGCTCGCCCTGACGAGCGGCTCGCTCGCCGCGCTCGGCGCGGCTTCCGGATCGCCCTCGCACGGTACGGAACTCGCCGTCCTGATCACGGCCAACCTCGCGGCGACGGTGCTGCGGTTTCTGCTCTTCCGCGCCTGGGTCTTCCCGGACCGGAGCGGCTCCGAACACGAACTGAGGAACGTCCGATGACCACCCTGTACCCCGACGGCCATCCCCCCGCCCACCCGCCGATGGACGATCCGCGCTGGGTGCGGCCCGCCGTGCTCGGAATGCTGCTCGCCGTGGGACTGGCCTACCTCTGGAACCTCAGTGCCTCCGGGTACGCCAACTCCTTCTACTCCGCCGCCGTACAGGCCGGCAGCCAGAGCTGGAAAGCCTTCTTCTTCGGCTCGCTGGACTCCGCCAACGCCATCACTGTCGACAAGCCCCCGGCCACGCTCTGGCCGATGGCCCTCTCGGTACGGATCTTCGGCCTGAACGCCTGGGCGCTCCTCGTCCCGCAGGTGCTGATGGGCGTGGCCACGGCCGGGGTGCTCTACGCCGCCGTACGCCGCCGATTCGGCGCGCCCGCCGGGCTGATCACGATGGCGGTCTTCGCGCTGACACCCGTCGCGGCGCTGATGTTCCGCTTCAACAACCCGGACGCGCTCCTCGCACTCCTGATGACCGTCACCGTCTACTGCGTGCTCCGCGCGCTGGAGAACGGGCGGACGAAGTGGCTGGTCTGGGCGGGAGCCGCGGTCGGGCTCGCGTTCCTGACGAAGACCCTTCAGGCGTTCCTGATCCTGCCGCCGCTCGCCGTTCTGTACGCGGTGTGCGCGCCCACCTCCGTACGCAAGCGGCTGGGGCAACTCGCCCTGTCCGCCCTCACGATGGTCGTCGCCGGTGGCTGGTGGGTGGCGATCGTCGAGCTGTGGCCCGCCTCCTCGCGTCCGTACATCGGCGGCTCGCAGAACAACTCCTTCCTGGAGCTGACCTTCGGCTACAACGGGCTCGGCCGTCTCAACGGCGAGGAGACCGGCAGCGTCGGCGGCGGGGGCGGCGGAGGCGGTCAGGGTGGTGGCTGGGGCGAGACCGGCATCGGCCGGATGTTCAACTCCGAGATCGGCGGCCAGATCTCCTGGCTGCTGCCGGCCGCGCTGATTCTGCTGCTCGCGGGCGTGTGGCTGACCCGTAAGGCGAAGCGGACCGATACCGCCCGTGCGGCGTTCCTCGCCTGGGGCGGCTCGCTGCTGATGACCGCTCTCGTCTTCAGCTTCATGGCGGGCATCTTCCATCAGTACTACACGGTGGCACTGGCCCCGTACCTCGCGGCGCTCGTCGGCATGGGCGTCACGGTGCTGTGGGAGGAGCGTGCCCTGTGGTGGGCGCGGGCAGTGCTCGCCGCCACGCTCGCTGTCACGGTCTGCTGGTCGTACGTCCTGCTGGGGCGCACCCCGGACTATCTGCCGTGGCTGCGCTGGACCGTTCTGGTGGCCGGGCTCGTGGGAGCGGCGGGTCTGCTGTTCGCCTCCCGGCTGGGGCGGCGGTTCGCGCTCGCCGTGGTGGGGCTCGGTTTCGCCGCGTCGCTGGCGGGGCCGACCGCGTACACGGTCAGCACGCTCGGCACCGGGCACCAGGGTTCGATCGTCACGGCGGGTCCGTCCGGCGCCAGCATGATGGGCGGCGGCCGGGGCGGTCCCGGGGGCGGGGGCGGGGGCGGAGAGGGCCCGGGTGGCGCGATGGGCGGCGCGATGGGCCGGCCGCCGGGTGGTGGCCAGCCGGGGCAGGGGCAGTCGCAGGGCGGTGGCCGGCAGCCCGGTGCCATGCCCGGCGGGGCCATGGCCGAAGGCGGCATGGGTCTTGGCGGTGGTGGCGGTATGGGCGGACTGCTCAACGGTTCCTCCGTCGGCGCCGAGGCCAAGAAGCTCCTGGAAGCGAACGCTGGGGACTACACCTGGGCCGCCGCTGCCATCGGTGCGCAGAACGCCGCGAGCTACCAACTCGCCACCGGAGAGCCCGTGATGGCGATCGGCGGCTTCAACGGCAGCGACCCCGCTCCGACGCTCGCCCAGTTCAAGAGCTACGTCGAGGACGGCAGGATCCACTACTTCGTCTCCGGCGGAGGCGGTGGCGGTGGCGGCGGCAACAGCGGCACCTCCTCGCAGATCACCTCGTGGGTCGAGGACACCTTCAAGAAGGTCACCGTCGGCAGCGCGACCTTCTACGACCTGACCCGCGCGAAATGAACTTGTACGGCGTACAGGAGTGCCTTACGGTGTACGACGCCAAGCACTCCCATACACCGTACGAGTAGTAACGGAGCTCAAGGAGCCCGCATGACGGCGACCACCGCCGAGCCGAACGACCTCGCCCCGCAGGGGCACCCGCAGCGCTGGCTGATCCTCGGCGTCATCTGTCTGGCCCAGCTCACCGTGCTGCTCGACAACACCGTCCTGAACGTCGCCATCCCCTCCCTCACCACGGAGCTGGACGCCTCCACCGCCGATGTGCAGTGGATGATCAACGCGTACTCGCTCGTCCAGTCCGGTCTGCTCCTCACGGCGGGCAGCGCGGCCGACCGCTACGGCCGCAAGCGGATGCTGGTCGCCGGACTCGCGCTGTTCGGCATCGGTTCGCTGGTGGCCGGGCTCGCGCAGTCCTCCGGCCAGCTCATCGCCGCCCGCGCCGGGATGGGCATCGGCGGTGCGCTGCTGATCACCACCACGCTGGCCGTGGTCGTCCAGATCTTCGACGACAGCGAGCGCGTCAAGGCGATCGGCCTCTGGTCGACCGTCAACTCGCTGGGCTTCGCGACCGGTCCCCTCATCGGCGGGATCATGCTCGACCACTTCTGGTGGGGAGCGATCTTCCTCATCAACATCCCGGTCGCGATCGTCGGCCTGATCGCGGTCCTGCGTCTCGTCCCGGAGTCCAAGAATCCGCAGGGCGACCGGCCCGACCTGCTCGGCGCGCTGCTCTCCACCATCGGTATGACCGCCGTCGTGTACGCGATCATCTCCGGCCCGGAACACGGCTGGACGTCCGGCCAGGTCCTGCTCACCGCCTTCACCGGGGTCGCTGTCCTCACCGGATTCGTGCTGTGGGAGCTCCACATCCCGTACCCGATGCTGGACATGCACTTCTTCCGGAACCAGAAGTTCATCGGTGCGGTCGCGGGCGCGATCCTGGTCGCCTTCGGAATGGGCGGTTCGCTCTTCCTGCTGACCCAGCATCTGCAGTTCGTGCTCGGATACGGGCCCCTGGAAGCCGGACTCCGTACGGCTCCGCTCGCGCTCACCGTGGTCGCGCTCAACCTCACGGGTCTGGGCGCCCGCCTCGTACCGAAGCTGGGGACTCCCGCCACCATCGCCGCCGGGATGAGCCTGCTGGCCGCCGGGCTGGGCGCCATCGCGGTGCTCGGCAGCGACGGGTACGGCGGAATGCTCCTCGGCCTGGTCGTCATGGGCGCCGGGATCTCGCTCGCGATGCCCGCCATGGCCAACGCCATCATGAGCGCCATTCCGCCCGAGAAGGCGGGCGTGGGTGCCGGGGTCAACGGCACACTCGCCGAATTCGGCAACGGCCTCGGGGTCGCCGTGCTCGGCGCCGTGCTCAATTCCCGCTTCGCCGCCCTGATCCCCGCCGCCGTGGGGGCCGCCTCGCTGCCGGCGGCGCTCGCCGCGGCTGACAGCGAGGGGGAGCGGCAGCGCATCACGGACGCCTTCGCCTCCGGTCTGGAGACCAGCCAGCTGGTCGGCGCGGTGGCGGTGCTCGCGGGCGGACTGCTGGCCGCGGCGCTCCTGAGGCGGGCCGAGCGGATGGAGCCCGGACCCGCGGATCCTGCCGTGAAGGACCCTGCCGTGAAGGACCCGGCTGAGGCAGACTCGGCCGGTACGGCGGCATAGCATCGGAGGGGACGCGTACCGGACCGTAACCGTCCGGTACGTGCCCCCGCAGCCCCGGTCCGTCCTGGTCCGTTCCGTCCGGCAGAACGAGGAGAGTGCGCCATGGTGTCCGCGGCCGACCGCGTGAAGAACCCCGCACGGACGAGTGTGTGGCTGGACCGCCGGGCCCCCTCGCGCACCCGGAAGTCCGAGTCGCCCGTGGGCCTGGACCGGGACAGGATCACCGCGGCGACGGTGCGGCTGCTGGACGCGGAGGGCCTCGCCAAGTTCTCCATGCGCCGGCTCGCGGCGGAGCTGGACGTCACCGCGATGTCCCTCTACTGGTACGTCGACACCAAGGATGACCTGCTGGAACTGGCGATGGACTCGGTCTTCGCGGAGATCGTGCCCCCGGGTGAGGACGCGGACTGGCGCGACCGGCTGCGGGAGATGGCGCGCAGCTACCGCGAACTCCTCGTCCGCCACGTCTGGGTGTCGCCACTGGCCGGCCACTTCCTCAACATCGGCCCGCACGCCATGCTGTTCTCGTACGCCGTCCATGACGTCGTACGAGCCACCGGGCTGCCGCTGAGGAACCAGACGGGCGCGCTGGCCGCCGTCTTCCAGTTCGTGTACGGATTCGGCACCATCGAGGGCCACTTCATCGAGCGGTGCAGGAGCGCGGGGCTCAGCCAGGACGAGTACTTCCAGCAGGCGATGGGCACCATCCAGGGCGATCCGAACCTCAAGAATCTCGCCGCGGCGTCGATGGAGACGGTGGAGGCGCGCGGCGGCGGCTCGGTCGAGGAGATGCGCGAGCTGGACTACGTGTTCGCGCTCGACCTGCTGATCGCGGGCATCGAGGCGATGTGCGTACGGGCCGGAGTGCCCGCCCAGTAACGGCGTCCGGAGTCCCCGCTCAGTAGTCGTGGCCGGATTCCATGCTCAGTAGCCCCGGTCCACGTCCACGGCGAGCGCCGGTGTCCTGCCCGCGCTCAGCTCGTCCCAGCACGCCTCGAAGTCTTTGATGATGTCCTCGTCTGCGGTGATCCCGGCGGAGTGCGACGTGATCACCGTACGAGGGAGCTGCCAGCAGCTGTCGCCCGGCGCGGCGGGCTCGTCGGGCAGTACGTCGAGCACGGCCCGCCGTACGGTCCCGGCGCGCAGGGCCGCCTCCAGCGCGTCCATGTCCACGGTCGCCCCGCGCCCGACGTTGATGAACGTCGCGCCGCGCACGGCCGCGAAGCGGGCGGCACCGAAGTGCCCCTCCGTCGCGTCCGTCAGGGGCAGGGCGGCGACCACCCAGCGCGCGGCGGCGAGCGCCGCTGCCTCTTCGCCTGACAGGTCGGCCCCGTCGGTGCCGATCACCCGGTCGAACCCCGGTGGCGGTACGGCGCGTGGGCTGCGGGCCACCCCCACCGTCCGGATGCCGCATCCCCGCAGCAGACCGGCGACCGCCGAACCGATGCGCCCGGTGCCGTAGACCAGCGCCGTCTGTCCTGCGGCGAGTTCGGAGGGGATGCGCCGCCACTCGGCCCGTGCGTGCTGCGCGGCGAACTCCGGCACGGCCTGGCATTCGGCGAACACCCAGGCCAGCACGTACTGCGCGATCCGCTCGCCCATGCGGCCCACGGTCCGGGTGAGCAGCGCGTCCTGCGGCCAGGGACCGGAGTCGAGCAGCGCGTCCGTACCGGCGTTGACGCTGTGGAACCACACGAGCCGCCCGCGGCGAAGCGCGTCCGGCAGCGAGGCCCCGACGAGGACGAACGGCCCGTCCGGTACGCCGTCGTGAGCCGGCTCCACCGGGCGCCCGGTGATCCGCTCCAGCTCCCGGAGTACGGGCTCGCCGACCGTCGGCGCTACCAGCAGCCGGGCCCGCGCGAGGAGTTCCGGCCCAGGAGTCTGTACGGGCACGTCAGCTGCCGGGCGCCAGGTTGGCCGGGAAGCCGCCCGTGGCGATCGGACCCCACCGCTCCGGAGTGATCCGGATGATCGACTTCCCCTGCTTCACCATGGCAGCCCGGTACTCGTCCCAGTCCGGGTGCTCGCCGGAGATGTTCCGGAAGTACTCGACGAGCGGCTCGACCGAATCCGGTGAATCGATCACCTCGGCCGAGCCGTCGATCTGGACCCAGGCATCGTTCCAGTCGTCCGACAGGACGATCACGCTCACCCGCTCGTCCCGTCGGGCGTTACGGGTCTTCGCCCGCTCCGGATACGTCGAGACGACGATCCGGCCCGAGTCGTCGACGCCGCAGGTGAGCGGGGAGCCCTGGGGGCGGCCGTCGGACCGGGTGGTCAGCAGGATCGCCCGGTGCCGGGGCCGCACGAACGCCAGCAGCTCTTCGAGTTCCACGGCGGTGTTGGTCGCGATGTGGGATGGCATGCGTCCGACCCTACGACGCGCCGCAAGCCCTAGGACGGCAGGGACTCGCCCTGTACCGCCTGGATGTCCAGCTCCACGCGCAGCGTCGTACCGATGGCCGAAATCCCCGCCCGCACCACCTGGTTGTAGTTCATGGCGAAGTCGTCGCGGCGCAGTTCGGTCGTCGCGTGGAAGGCCGCGCGCACACCGCCCCAGGGGTCGGGGCCCGTGCCCAGATAGCTGAGGTCGAGATCGACGGCGCGCGTGATGCCGTGCAGTGCGAGCTCGCCGTGCACCGTCCAGCGGTCGGGGCCCGCCGGGGTCAGCCCGCTGGAGCGGTAGGTGATCTCCGGGAAGCGGTCCACGTCCAGGAAGTCGGGCGACCGCAGGTGCTTGTCCCGCATGCCGTTGCCGGTGTCGACGCCGGCCGCGCCGATGACGGCCTCGACACGGGAGCGCTCGATGTCCGGCGCGATCTCGATCCGGCCGGTGAGATCGGTGAACCTGCCGTGCACGCTGGAGATCCCCAGGTGCTGCGCGACCGCGCCCACCGATGAGTGCGCGGGGTCCAGCGACCAGATGCCCGGAGGCGGAAGTTCCGCCCCGCCCTGCCGGGCCATGACGACGGTGCCCGCGTCGATCCGGCCGCCCGCCGTGACGAGGGCGGTGGAGGCCGTGGGGGCGTACCCGACCGCTGTGACGATCACGGTGTACGCGCCGGCCGGCAGAGGTTTCTCGGTGCGGACGGCCCCGTCCTCGTTCGCGTCGGCGCGCAGCACCTGGGTGCCGGTCATATCGGTGACTGTCACGACCGCGTGCTGGACCGCCCAGCCGTCCCGCGTCCGTACCTGTGCGCGAAGTGCCATCCCGTTTCTCTCCTTGCTGCATGACCCGCTGGGTCAATGAGTCGGGCCCCGGGGGCGGGTGCGGCAGGCCGTCCCCTGCCTGCCGTACCCGCCACCGGGGCCCATTTCCGCCGGCCGGGACAGCCTCTCCGCTAGAAGTGCCGTCCCGCCAGGGGTCTTTGTTACTCGCCGGGGTGGGCGAGCTCGATGTCGTGGCCGTCGACTCCGTGACCGGCCACGGTCAGGGCGCCCGCCACCGGCGGGTAGCCGGTCGCGACGACCGAGTACTCGCCCGCGTCCAGGTCGGTGAAGGCGTACGCCCCGTCCTCCCCGGTCGTCGCGTTGGCGACCACGTTGCCCGCCGCGTCGATCAGCGTGACGCGGGCGTCCGGCAGCGGGGTCCGGGCGGACCCGGCCCGCACGACGCCCCGGACCAGCGCACCGGCCCGCAGAGCCGCCTCGACCCGGGTGACGCCCTGGCCGCCGACCTCGACGGGGAGCGCCAGCGGGCGGAACCCGGCGGCGTTCACCGCGACGGTCACCGCGCCCGGGACCAGCTCACCGAAGGCGAAGTCGCCGGCCTCGCCGGACCTGCCGGTCGCCAGCACATCGCCGCGCACATCGGTCACCACGACCATGGCGCCCTCGACCGGAGCCCCGGTGGCCTCGGCCCGGACGGTCCCGGTGAGACCGCTCGTACCGACGAGGAGGATGTCGTACGCGACGGGGTCCTCGCCGACGACCACGGTGGACGCCTGCGGCTGGAAGCCGTCGGCGGACGCGATCAGGACGTACGAACCCGCGCCGGGCGCGTCCAGTGCGTAGCCGCCGTCGGCCTGGGAGACGGAGCGCCCCAGCTGCCGGCCGGCCGGTGAGATCAGCGTGACGGCGGCCTGTGCGACGGGCACGCCTTCGGCGCCGCGCACCACACCGCGTACCGCCGTGCCGTGTGCCGCAGTGCCGTATACCGCCGTGTCCGGCACCGTCTCCACCGGAGCTTCGAGGGTGGCGACCGAGGTGACCCCGGCGACGCCCTCGGCGACCTGGGCGGGTTCCGTGACGGCCTCGGCGGTGGCCGGGGTGTCGTTCGACGCGCTCGTCTTCAGTGCGACCTCCTTGATGAAGATCGTCACGACGAAGGCGATGAGCGCGGCCGGAGCCGCGTACAGGAAGACATCGCCGACACCGTGCCCGTACGCGGCCTCCACGACCGTACGGATCGGGCCGGGAAGGGTGTCCAGGTCGGGGATGCCTCCGCCGCCCGTGCCGCCGTGACCCATGGCCGCGCCCTCGGGACCGAGGTCGGCCAGGCCGTCCTTGACGTAGTGCGTGACACGGTTCGCCATGACGGCGCCCAGCGCCGAGACGCCGATCGCACCACCGAGCGAACGGAAGAACGTGACGACGGAGCTGGCCGAACCGAGGTCGGCCGGAGCCACCTGGTTCTGCGTGGCGAGCACCAGGTTCTGCATCATCATGCCGACGCCGAGACCCATGACGAACATGTAGACCGCGATCTGCCAGTACTCGGTGTCGTACCGGATGGTGCCCAGCATGCCGAGCCCGGCCGTGACCAGGAAGCCACCGCTGACCAGCCATGCCTTCCAGCGCCCGGTCTTGGTGATGACCTGGCCGGAGACCGTCGACGAGAGGAAGAGTCCCGCGATCATGGGGATCGTCATGACCCCGGACATCGTCGGCGACTTGTCGCGTGCCAGCTGGAAGTACTGGCTGAAGAACACGGTGCCCGCGAACATCGCGATACCGACGAACAGCGAGGCGACCGAGGCCAGCGTGATGGTGCGGTTGCGGAAGAGGCGGAGCGGGATGATCGGCTCGCTCGCCTTCGACTCGACGAGCAGGAAGAGCCCGATGAGTACGACGGTGCCGCCGAGCATCATGTACGTGGGTCCGGAGATCCAGTCGTACTTGTCGCCCGCGAAGGTCACCCAGAGCAGCAGCAGCGAGACGGCGGCGCTGATGAAGAACGCGCCCGCCCAGTCGACCTTGACCTCGCGCTTGACGACCGGGAGCTTCAGGGTCTTCTGGAGCACGACGAGCGCGATCATCGCGAACGGCACGCCCACGTAGAAGCACCAGCGCCAGCCCATCCAGCTGGTGTCGGTGATGACACCGCCGAGCAGCGGACCGCCGACGGTGGCGACGGCGAAGACCGCGCCGAGGTAGCCGCTGTAACGGCCGCGCTCGCGCGGGGCGATCATCGCGGCCATCACGATCTGGGCGAGGGCGGAGAGACCGCCGACGCCGATGCCCTGCACGACACGACAGGCGATCAGCATGCCGCTGCTGGTGGAGAGACCGGCGACGACCGATCCCGCGACGTAGATGATCAGCGATATCTGGACCAGCAGCTTCTTGCTGAACAGGTCGGAGAGCTTGCCCCACAGCGGGGTGGTGGCGGTCATGGCCAGCAGCGAGGCCGTCACGACCCAGGTGTAGGCGCTCTGGCCGCCGCCGAGGTCGGAAATGATCTCGGGCAGGGCGTTGGAGACGACCGTCGACGACAGGATCGCGACGAACATGCCGAGCAGGAGCCCGGTCAGCGCTTCCATGATCTGCCGGTGTGTCATCGGCGTGCCGTCGGGGGCTTCGGAGCCCCCGTGCTTGGCGTGGCCGCCCCGCACACCGGTGGGTGTGGTCGTAGCCATTGAGTTCCTTCTCTTTGCATCTGTTACACAGGTGTACGGGTGTGCGAATCGTCTGAGTACCGCGTGCGGCAGTCCCCGTTGTGCTTTCCGGGAGGGCACTCACCGGAGCCACGGCAGGCGAAGCTGTCACGCAGCCGGGACAGCAGGGCGTTCAGCCGGCCGACGTCCTCGTCGGACCAGTCGATGAGTTTCCGGGCGAAGACCTCGGTCGTCCGGCGGTTCAGCTCGGCGAGCTGCTCGTCTCCCGCAGGGGTCAGCCGCAGGATGCGGGACCGCTTGTCCGCCGGGTCCGGCGACCGTTCTATCCAGCCGCGTTCGGCCACATGTGCGACGTGGCGGCTGGTCACCGACATGTCCACGGCCAAGAGCTCGGCAAGTCTGCTGATCCGCATCTCGCCGTGTTCCGCCAGGAGTGCCAGTACGGCGGCGGAGCCACCGGGGCACTCGGGGGGAAGGGTCCGGGTGAGTCCGCGCTTGACGGCGCCGATCGCGCTGAGCTGCCGGGCCAGTTCCTGGTAGTGGCTCCGAGCGGCCATGGGCCCTCCTGACATCTCGGCGCCAACTAATTGCTTAGGGCAACCATAGAAGCGGTTGGTTGCTACAGGCAAACGAAAAGCGCCTTGCAGAAGTAAAGGAACGCAAAAGGCTCCGTAGGCTCCGGGTCAAACGCGCAGCGTGCGGCGCGGGCCTCTCCCCGACTGTGACTCCCGCCACGAGTCCTGCCACGACTTCCCGCAGCCCCGCGGCACCCGGGGGTTGGGTGGTAACGCCGAGTTCGCTAGGGTCCTGGCCCATGGCACACAACCCCCACGCCCCTCAGCAGGGCCCCGAGGGCACCAACGACCCGGCGGGCAGCACCCAGATGTTCCGCGCTTTCGTCGACGAGGGCGAGCCGCAGCGCCGGCAGCAGCCGGCGGCGACCTCGTCCGGACCGCGGGTCGGGGTGATCGCGGCCGTCGTCGCGGTCGTCGTCGTCCTCGGTGCGGTCGCCTGGCTCGCGCTCAGCTGATCATTCCGCCCCCACGCACGTGGGGGGTCACTTCCATACGGCGGTGACGTCCTGGGTCTCGATCCGCATCCCCAGGGGAACCCGCCAGGCGTCCACGCAGACGGTGTACGTCTTCTTCCGCAGCGCTCCCGCGTCGATCGGCGCGGGGAGCGGCTGCGTCGACTCGACGGTCGCCCAGTCGACCCCGAGCGCCCCGATGACGTGCGTCTCGAAGGTGACGGTCCCCGAACGGACCGGTGAGCCACCGGTGTTGCGGAACTCCACGGTCACCTTCTCGCACCAGCGCCGGTCCGCGTCCGTGTTCACCGGGTCGCCGAGCTGTAGCGCGGCGGGGGTGGCGGGTGCGGTGGGACCGGGACTGCCGGAAGGCGGCGGGGCGCTCCCCGTACCTCCTGAGCCTCCCGTACTTCCCGAGCTGCCCGAACCTCCCGAGCCGCCGGTGCTGCCGGAACCTCCGGTGCTTCCCGGCTGCGTGCCCCCAATGCCCCCAGTGCCACGCGTACCCTCTGCGCCCCCTGTACCGCCCGTGCCGCCGCCCGCAGCCGCTGCGCCACCCGAGCTTCCTGGGGTCGCCCCGGAGCCGCCCGTTCCGCTGCCGGGGTCCGTGGTGGCGGTACGTTCCCCGGCTCCCGGTACGCCGGGCAGCTCGCCGCCCGTGGCCGACCCGGACCCGCCGTCGCCGCCCTTCTCGCCGCCGCCCTTGGAGCGCTCATCGCCCGAGGCGTCCAGCGGGATCAGCGTGACCTTCCCCGAGGGCAGGCCCGCCGTCCTCGGCGCCTCGGCCGGGCCGGCGCCGGCCGCCCCGACCGCCACATAGCCGTCGTCGCCCGCGCTGCCGCCGCCGCAGGCGGCCAGCGCGCCGCCCAGGCACAGCACGGCCGCCGAGGCGGCGATCACGGTGCCCCGGCGGCCGGTCGAACGAAATGTCTGACGTCGCATCGCGCCAGTGTGGCTGACGGTCCGTCAATTCGGAACCCTCGCGCGGCAGCACGGGGATCAGTCCGCGATGAGCCCCTCCCTGAGCTGGGCGAGCGTCCGGGTCAGCAGGCGCGAGACGTGCATCTGCGAGATGCCGACCTCCTCGCCGATCTGTGACTGCGTCATGTTGGCGAAGAAGCGCAGCATGATGATCTGCCGCTCGCGCGGGGCGAGTTTGGCCAGCAGCGGCTTCAGGGACTCGCGGTACTCGACGCCTTCCAGGGCCGTGTCCTCGTACCCCAGACGGTCCGCGAGCGAGCCCTCGCCGCCGTCGTCCTCGGGCGAGGGGGAGTCCAGCGACGAGGCGGTGTACGCGTTGCCCACGGCCAGGCCGTCGACCACGTCCTCCTCGGAGACCCCGAGCGCCTTGGCCAGCTCCGGCACGGTCGGCGAGCGGTCGAGCTTCTGGGCGAGCTCGTCACTGACCTTGGTGAGGGCGAGCCGCAGCTCCTGGAGCCTGCGCGGCACACGCACCGACCACGAGGTGTCGCGGAAGAAGCGCTTGATCTCCCCGACCACCGTCGGCATCGCGAACGTCGGGAACTCCACGCCCCGTTCGCAGTCGAAGCGGTCGATCGCCTTGATCAGGCCGATGGTGCCGACCTGGACGATGTCTTCCATGGGCTCGTTGCGGCTGCGGAACCGCGCCGCCGCGTAACGCACGAGTGGAAGGTTGAGTTCGATGAGCGTGTCCCGCACGTAGGCCCGCTCCGGGCTTTCCGTTCCGTCGGGACCCGGTGCGGGACCCAGCGCGGCGAGCCGCAGGAACAGGGAGCGGGACAGCGTACGGGTGTCGATGGCTTCCGACGAGCTGGTGAGCACGATCGGTGCCGGCACGCTCTTCGTGAGCGTGAGCACCTTCGAGCTGCCCTGTTCTGCGGACATGCCACCCCCTTGAGGTCGCGGACGGTCGCGGTGGCCGCGACCATCGGAGGAACGCAGCCTCCACCTGAATACCGGAGGGGAGGCTGCGGCAAACGCGGTTCCAGCAGAATGTCACATGTCGGCAACACGCTGTAGTGACATGTCGACAAGTCAGCGCCATGTCTGTGCAGGAAACAGGGGGTGTGAGGCTTTTACGCCGCCCGAACCGGAAGAAGCACGATCTACCCGATCCGGTTACGCCTCGATCCTATTTGCGGATCGGAGTCGGGCGAAGCTTCTGGCCAGCAGTCTTGACACATGCATCTGGGAAACGCCCAATTCCGCGCTGATCTGTGACTGGGTCAGATTGCTGTAATAGCGCAGCAGCAGGATGCGCTGCTCGCGCTCGGGCAGCTGGACGAGCAGATGCCGTACGAGATCACGGTGCTCGACCCCCGCGAGGGCCGGGTCCTCGTACCCGAGCCGGTCCAAGAGTCCTGGCAGCCCGTCACCTTCCTGCGCGGCCTCCAGTGAGGTCGCGTGGTACGAGCGGCCCGCCTCGATGCAGGCGAGGACCTCGTCCTCGGGGATCTTGAGCCGCTCGGCGATCTCCCCCGTGGTGGGGGAGCGGCCGTGAGCGGTCGTCAGGTCCTCGGTGGCACCGGTGACCTGGACCCACAGCTCGTGGAGCCTGCGCGGTACGTGGACGGTCCGTACGTTGTCCCGGAAGTACCGCTTGATCTCGCCGACCACCGTCGGCATCGCGAACGTCGGGAACTGGACGCCGCGTTCCGGGTCGAAGCGGTCGATCGCGTTGATCAGGCCGATGGTGCCGACCTGGACGACGTCCTCCATCGGTTCGTTGCGGCTGCGGAAGCGGGCCGCCGCGTACCGCACGAGCGGCAGGTTCGCCTCGATCAGGGCCGCCCGGACCCTGCCGTGTTCGGGAGTGCCCCGCTCCAGCCCCTTGAGGCGGCCGAACAGCACTTGCGTGAGAGCCCTGGTGTCCGCGCCCCTGGTTTTGGCGGGCGCGGTGGGATCGGGTGTCTCGGTCTGGATGTCGTCGGTCTGGACGTTCTGGGGAGGCACTTGAGGCGCTGTACTGGCCGGCACGGTGACGCCACCCCTTTGCGGTCAACTACGGTCAACTCATCCGTCAAAAGCGGTCATAGCATCACAAGACATGTCCACTGTGTGCAAGCACCGCATATAGCCGTGTTGAGAACAAGTTGGTTTAAACGCAAAGAAAAACCCCTCACCTGAGTGGTGAGGGGCCAGGCGGACCAAGGGTCCGTCACATGTCAGAACGGGTAGTCGGCGATCACCCAGGTGGCGAATTCGCGCCACTGTCCGGCCGCGGCCTGATGGGCCGGATGCTCGATGTAGCGCTTCAGGGCGTCCTCGTCGGCGACCGCCGAATTGATCGCGAAGTCGTAGGCGATCGGCCGGTCGGTGATGTTCCAGGCGCACTCCCAGAACTCCAGCTCGGGGACCTGCCCCTCCAGCTCCTGGAAGGCCCGCACACCGGCGACGACCCTCGGCTCGTCCCGCTCGACGCCGTCGTTCAGCTTGAACAGGACCAGGTGGCGGATCATCGGGTTCTCCTACTTGACGAGCTCGGACATGAAGTCGCCGACACCCTGGGCGGCACTCGAAACGCCCTCGAACCCTACCTGGACAAGATCAGCGGCCCGGGCGGGGGACGTGATGATCGTGTACAGCACGAAGACCGAAACCACATAGAGCACGATCTTCTTCGCTTGCACCACAGCCCCTGCCTCTCCCGTTCGTTCCTCTGTACGGTCGGCGATTCTAGTCGCACGAATGGCCGTATCCCGAGGTTCTTTCCGATCGGTGATCAGACCATTGATCTGGTCTTTAAGGACCAAGGACCCTGCGATCGGGGCCTTTCGCCCGGCGATGAGGCTTTCGTACGGAGGCAGGATGGAGAACGAGCCCAGCGGATCCGGCAGGAATCCGATGGGCGAGGAACAGGACCCCTTCCGTGGGGTCCGCGCCGCGACCTCCCCCCGGACAGCGGCGAGGACCGGGAGGCCCTGTTCTCACCGGGGGAAGCGGCCTGTCCCCCCGACGCCGCTTCCCCCGACCTCACCTTTCCGGAACGCCCGAAGGGCCCGACGCGACGCGTCGGGCCCTTCGTCGTGAACGGAATCGCGGACCGCGTCAGCGGCGGCCGGAACCGGCGCGTGCGCGGACGACGTCGACGAGCCGGCGGACGACAGCCGCTGTCGAGACGCCGTGCGGGCCCCTTCCGACGCGGGAGGGCGGGGCGGGGCGGCGCCGACGCGTGCTCCCGCGCCGCGAAAGCTCTCGGACGACCGTGCTCAGTCTGGAAGGCATCTTCGGCATCCCCCTTCGTTTCGGTCTTCGTTTCGGTCTTCGTTCCGGTGCTCGGGGCCGGTGGCCCCGTACACACCGCTTGCCCCGTAACGCCAGGGGCATGTCCTGTCGCCTCGGGCCTCGTGGTTTCGCCGAACCCGTGGATCACTGATAATCGGCCGCTCATGGCAGAGACGGGAGCGGAGACGAATGGGCAGCGCAAAGCGTGTCCCGCAGACGCAGGACATGGCCGGGGAGGAACTCTCCGGGGACGAGGCGTGGGCCGCCCTCAAGAAGTACGGCGGGCGGAAGCTGCTGGTCGACGCGTTCCTCCGCTTCCGGTACGCGGACGGCTTCAGCCACTCGCGTGCGCTGGCGTTCCAGGTGGCCCTTGCCCTGGTGCCGTTCACGATCGCGCTGGTCGGCGTAGCGGCGACCCTCAGTACCGAGAGCGTCGGCAAGGCCGTCGAGCTCACGCTCACGCGGATCGCACCCGGCGCCAGCGCCCAACTGATCGAGGACGCGCTGGAGGACGGGCGCCGCAGCGCGGGCGAGAACGTCGCCGGCGCCGTCGCGATGTG
The DNA here is from genome assembly GCF_053617235.1 of Streptomyces sp. NPDC055749. Lineage (NCBI taxonomy): Bacteria > Bacillati > Actinomycetota > Actinomycetes > Kitasatosporales > Streptomycetaceae > Streptomyces > Streptomyces sp. NPDC055749. Next base: position 144,351 of record NZ_JBSHFH010000002.1, read on the forward strand.
GCTGGGACTGGGATTCGCCGTAGTCAGCCTCGTGTCGGCCATGGCCCAGATCGAGCGCGGCACCAACCGCATCTACGGCATCGAGCGGGACCGCCCGTTCGCCGCCAAGTACGGCAGGAGCCTGCTGCTCTCGGCCGCGGCGGGCACGCCCATGGCGCTCGGCTTCCTCGTGCTGGTCGCCGGTGACACGGTCGCCGGAGCCGTGGTGGACGCGTTCGGCGGAGACGGTCTCCCCGAGTGGTGGCACTGGCTGCAGATCCCCGTCGGAATCACCATGGCCTGGGTGGCATCGGCCGTCATCTTCCGGTGGTCACCGCGACGGGTCCAACCCGGTTACACCTGGCTGGCCTTCGGCTCGGCCGTACACCTGGCCCTCTGGATATCCGCGACCTGGCTGCTGGCGGTCTACGTCGAACAGAGCGGCTCGTTCGGCGCCGTCTACGGGCCCCTCACAGCGTTCGTGGCGCTGCTGCTGTGGGCGAATCTCACCGGGATCGCCCTGTTCCTCGGCCTCGCGTTCGCGGCGCAACTGGAGGCGGCGCGCGCGGGCAGCACCGAACCCGTGCACGGCGACGACGCATGAAAAAAGAACCGCCTCCGACCTGGTCTCCCAGATCAGAGGCGGTTCTCTGCGGCGGTAGCGGAGGGATTTGAACCCTCGGTGAGTTTCCCCACACTCGCTTTCGAGGCGAGCTCCTTCGGCCGCTCGGACACGCTACCGAGAGAGAGCTTAGACCATCCCGGGCCGTGATCAGAAATCAGATCTCAGAGCGTGCGGAAGAAGGCCGTCAGCTGGGCCGAGCACGCCTCCTCCAGGACTCCGGCGACGACCTCGGGCCGGTGGTTCAGCCGGCGGTCCCGTACGACGTCCCAGAGCGAACCTGCGGCGCCGGCCTTCTCGTCGCGCGCCCCGTAGACCACCCGGGCGACCCGGGACTGCACGAGGGCGCCCGCGCACATCGTGCACGGTTCCAGGGTGACCACCAGGGTGCAGCCGGACAGCCGCCACTCGCCGAGCGCCGCGGCGGCGCGGCGGATGGCGAGCACCTCGGCGTGGGCGGTCGGGTCCCCGGTCGCCTCGCGTTCGTTGTGACCCACGGCGAGCAGGGCGCCGTCGGGGCCCAGGAGAACGGCGCCGACCGGCACATCGCCGGCCAGCGCCGCCTGCGCGGCCTCGTCGAGGGCATGGCGCATGGGTGCCTGCCACGGGTCCCGTACGGGGTCGTGGAGAGGCGGTGAGGAGGGTGGGGGTGGTGGTGCGTTCACCCGCGGACCCTAACGGACGGACTCCAGGACCTCGGCCGCTCCCAGCGCGTCCGCGATCTCCACCAGTGCATCGGTCCGCAGGGTCAGCAGCTCCTTCTCGGAAAGGCCGAGGTCGGCGAGGAGCCCGAGGTCTCCGAGCGGTCCCGCGGGTACGGCGTCGTCGAGGGGCGTGACGTCGTCGTCGACCACCGGATCGGCCCGGTCGTCCACGGCGGCGCCTTCGGACACTTCCGGTTCGCCGTCCTCGGTGCCGTCGAGGTCGACGAGCTCTTCCAGTGCGGCGATCTCGTCCTCGGCCCCCGGTTCGCGGCCGAGCAGTTCGTCGGTGAGGAGGATCTCCCCGTACGAGGAGCGGGCGGCGGCGGACGCGTCCGAGACGTAGATACGGGGGTCCTCCTCACCGTCCACCCGGACGACGCCGAACCAGGCGTCCTCCTGCTCGATGTAGACCAGGACCGTGTCCTCGTCCACCGAGGCGTCCCGGGCCAGATCGGTCAGATCGGACAGGGTCTCCACATCGTCCAGCTCCGTGTCGCTCGCTTCCCACCCGTCTTCGGTGCGCGCGAGCAGTGCGGCGAAGTACACCGTGACTCTCCCACTTGTCATAGGTGAATCGGTCCGACGGGAGGGCAGCCGTTGTTCCGGCTGCTCTGTGCCCGCCCAATCGGCATCGTGGCAGAAACAGCGGCGGAGCGAGACCTCTTCGACCGTTGCGTCGGCCATCAGTTCCGGGAGTGCCTGCTCGGCGGCGGTCCGCAGGAGACGGTCCGCAGGCCCGTGGAACGCGGGTCACCAGCGGAACGTACGCATCCGCATCGCCTGGCGCATACGGGCCGCACGGGCCCTGCGCGGCTGGACCCGGTCGCGCAGCTGCTTGGCCTCATGGAGCTCGCGGAGGAACTGCGCACGGCGCCGGCGGCGCGACGTCTCACTCTCATGGACGTCCGGCGCCTCCGGCGCGTCGTCCGGCGCGTCCCGTGGCACACGTGCGGCACGCGCCCGCTTCGGCTGCTCCCCGTCCGCCATCGACACACCACCCCAACGCTGGGTCCGTATGCCACCACCTTCCCTCCGAACAGGTGGTTGATGCCAGCGCAGAGTGCCGGGAGGCACGGCTACTGTTGACGGCATGCGGATCCACGTCGTCGACCACCCGCTGGTGGCGCACAAACTCACCACGCTGCGCGACAAGCGCACCGACTCCCCGACCTTCCGGCGTCTCGCCGACGAGCTGGTCACCCTGCTCGCCTACGAGGCCACCAGGGATGTGCGTACCGAGCAGGTCGACATCGAGACCCCGGTGACGCCCACGACCGGGGTCAAGCTCTCGTACCCCCGGCCCCTCGTCGTCCCGATCCTGCGCGCAGGTCTCGGCATGCTCGACGGCATGGTGCGGCTCCTGCCGACCGCCGAGGTCGGCTTCCTCGGCATGATCCGCAACGAGGAGACGCTCCAGGCGGAGACGTACGCGACGCGGATGCCCGAGGACCTCTCGGGCCGCCAGGTCTATGTCCTGGACCCCATGCTGGCCACCGGCGGCACGCTGGTCGCGGCCATCAGGGAGCTGATCAAGCGCGGTGCGGACGATGTCACCGCGGTCGTGCTCCTCGCGGCGCCCGAGGGCGTCGAGGTGATGGAGCGCGAGCTGGCAGGCGCGCCGGTGACCGTGGTCACCGCCTCCGTCGACGAGCGGCTCAACGAGCACGGCTACATCGTGCCGGGCCTCGGCGACGCGGGTGACCGGATGTACGGCACGGCCGACTAGGCCCTGCCGTAGAGCCAGGCGGTACGGCCTCGTGCCCGTCAGCAGGACGACGGGGACGGGGCCGGCTTCTTGAGGGCGGTCAGGGCCGTGGCCGCGGCCTGGGGTGTGTTGAACGCCTTGAACTTCGTACCGAGAATCAGGTCGACGTCCGCCGTCCTGCGGGCGTCGGTCTTCTGCAGGCTCCCCGGCAGCTGTGTGCCGAGCACCGGGAACGGGCCGTTCGCGGCGGTCGGGGCGCCCAGCAGCACCGCTGTCCCGGGGACCTTCTTGTCGTACGCGGCGGGGGCGTTGCCCACCTTGCCGATGGCGAAGCCGCGCTTCTTCAGCTCGTCGGCCGCGGACTTGGCGAGTCCGCTGCGCGGCGTCGCGTTGTAGACGTTCACCTTGATGCCGGCCGGCCTGGGCAGCGCCTTGGCGGGCACCACCACGGGCTTGGCCGAGGCGCACTTCTTCTTGTGGTCGGCGGCGACGGCCTTCTTGTCACCGCCCGTGAAGACGTCGATGAGCTGCAGAGTGCCCCAGCCGGCCAGGCCGAGGGCCACCACTGCGGCGACGGCCGTCAGGACCAGCCTGCGGCGGTGACGTGGACGGCGCATCCGCGGGTACGCGTTGCCCGTGATGCGGTACTTTCCGCCCATGCCGGGGGGAGTGAGCATGCTCATGGGTAAAGCGTAGTGCGGCCCAGTGATGATGCGTACTAAATGATCAATGGATTGCACCCACACGAGCCGGAAAGCACCCGAAAGGCCCGAAGAAGGCGAGGGGTGACGGCTGTGCGGCTGTGGGGTCAGCCGAGTTCGAGGACGCGGGCGTGCAGCACCTGGCGCTGCTGGAGTGCCGCGCGGACCGCGCGGTGCAGCCCGTCCTCGAGGTAGAGGTCGCCCTGCCACTTCACGACGTGGGCGAACAGGTCGCCGTAGAACGTGGAGTCCTCGGCGAGCAGGGTTTCGAGGTCCAGCTGGCCCTTGGTGGTGACGAGCTGGTCGAGGCGGACCGGACGCGGGGCGACATCCGCCCACTGTCGGGTGCTTTCCCGGCCGTGGTCGGGATAAGGCCGCCCATTTCCGATGCGCTTGAAGATCACACGGAAAGCCTACCGGGCAAGGGGCTCCGGGCGCAGCCGGGCAACCGGACTGTGATGGCGGCCGAAAGCGGCAAAACCCCTGAAGGTGGAGCGCTCCGCCGCGGCGGGCGTGCCGCCGGTTCCCCCGAAAGGGACCGGCGGCACGCCGTTGGCCGTGAAGCCGGGGTGCAGGGTTACTCGGTGACGCCGTGATCGTGGCCGTCGTGCAGTCCGCCGCCGCTGCCGGGGTCACCGGTCGTGGGCTCGTCCGGGACCGGACGGGTCAGGGAGCTCAGGTCGTAGGCGTAGGTGCCGACGGCGTTGGCGATCACATCGATGTTGCTGTCGAACAGCTTCATGTCGATGTTGTCGAGGTCGTCGCAGGCCGCGTGGTAGCAGGGGTCGTACGCGATTCCCGCCTCGCCGCCGTACGTCTCCGCCTGGGCCGGTGTCTTGATGCCCTCGGCGCCGGTGAACGTGCCGCCGGACGGGATGCCGACGTCGATGAACGGGCCGTAGTCGGAGCGCCCGGTGAAGTCCGTGCCCTCGTGGGCCTGGCCCTTCCCGTCGAGGAAGTCGTTGATGTCGCGCTCCAGTTGGGCGGAGCCCTCGGGCCCCGCGCCCGCGCCCACTCCGTCGGAGTTGTTGCCGTCGTAGACGAATCGCGCACCGTTCGGCGAGGCGATCATGTCGAAGTTGAGGTAGAGCGCGATCTGCTTGCGCTGCGCCTCGGTCAGCTTCGCGACGTAATCCTCCGAGCCCAGGAGGCCGTTCTCCTCCGCCGACCACCACGCGAAGCGCACCTTGTTGGCGGGGGTGCGGTGGGTCTTGGCGAGTTCCAGCGCGACTTCGATGAGGCCGGCCGAGCCGGAACCGTTGTCGTTGATGCCGGGGCCCGCGGTGACCGAGTCCAGGTGGGCGCCGAGCATCACCGTCTTCGACGCGTCGCCGCCGCGGGTCTCCGCGATGACGTTGCGCGTGGTGCGCTCGTCCTGGAGCTCACGGATCTCGAAGGAGACCGTCACCTCGCCCTTGGCCAGGTCGGCGGCGAGCTTCTCGCCCTCGGCCAGGGTGAGTCCGCCGGTCGGGATCTTCCCCGACGGGACGTCGCCGAGAGTGCCGGAGAGCACGCCGTCGACGTTGTTGTAGATGACCGCTCCGACGGCTCCCGCGGTGGCTGCCGTCGCCTGCTTCTGCGCGAAGGAGCAGCCGCCGCGCTTGATCAGCGCGATCTTGCCGGTGAAGTTCGCCGAGGCGTAGTCCGCCGCTTCGCAGCCGGTGGTGGCGTCGACGGGGACGGCGGCCATCGCCGCCTGCACTCCGCCCACCGGGGTGGACTTCGTGTACGTCATCGCCTTGATGGTGATGTCGCGCGGGGTGGGCGAGACGACGGCGAGCTTCTCGGCGAGGGTCTCGGTGTACATGAAGTCGAAGGATTCGTATTCGACCTCGTACCCGGCCTTGCTGAGCAGCTGGTAGACGTAGGCGGCGGAGGCGTCATGGCCCAGTGAACCGGCCGAGCGGTGGCCGTCCGAGGAGTCGGCTATCGCCTGGAAGCGCTGGAGGTGCCGGTGGGCGTCGTCCGCGGACGAGCTCTTCACCAGCTTCCGCGACAGCTTCGCCGCGTCCTTCGCGGGATCGTGCGAGGACGGGTGCCCCTGGTGCGGGGCTGCGGCCAGGAGGAGCGGTGTGGCCAGCGCGGTGGCGGCCACAACAGCCATGGCTCTGCGACGAGTTGCGTGCACAGGAGTCCTTCCGGTGTGAACAGATGTGCACGAAAGCTAGCGAGCGTGGCGCCATCTGGGAACTGTTGTGGCTCGATGCGATCAGTTGTGTGGCTGGTTCGTGATCACTTCTTGGTGCTGGGCTTCCCGCCGCCCGCGGTTTTCTTCGCCGCCGCCTTCGCCTCCTGCTTGTACGCGCGCACCTGGGCGAGTGAGTCGGGACCCGTGATGTCGGCGACCGAGCGGTGCGAGCCGGCCTGGCCGTACGGACCCGCCGCCTCCCGCCAGCCCGTGGGCCGTACGCCGAACTGCTTGCCCAGCAGCGCGAGGAAGATCTGCGCCTTCTGGGTGCCGAATCCGGGCAGTGCGTTCAGCCGTTCCAGCAGTTCGGCCCCGGTCGGGACGTCCGCCCATACGGCGCTCGCCTCACCGCCGTACTCCGCCACGAGGAACTGGCACAGCTGCTGCACCCGCTTGGCCATGGAGCCGGGATACCGGTGCAGGGCGGGTTTCTCGGTGAAGAGCGCGGTGAACGCGTCCGGGTCGTGGGCGGCGATCTCGTGGGCATCCAGGTCGTCGCCGCCCATCCGCTGCGCCAGGGTGTACGGGCCGGTGAACGCCCACTCCATCGGCACCTGCTGGTCGAGCAGCATGCCGACGAGAGCGGCCAGCGCGCTGCGGCCGAGGAGCTCGTCGGCCTCGGGCTGCTGGGCGATCCGCAGGGTGACGTCCTTGCCGTCGTTGCTCTTCGTCATTCCTGGATCATCGCGAGAGCGTGCGATGTCTGCGAGTCGGATTGCTGCCGATGGCTCAGAGTTCCAGCCTCGAACCGGCGTCGCCGTCGAACGCGGCGCGCATCCGGCGGTCGTGCGTGACGATCACCAGCGTGCCGGTGTACTGCGCCAGGGCCGCTTCGATCTCCTCGACCAGGGCGGGGGCCAGATGGTTGGTCGGCTCGTCGAGGAGCAGGAGGTCGGCGGGGGCGGTGACCAGGGCGGCGAGTTCGAGTCTGCGCCGCTGGCCGGTGGAGAGCGCGCGTACGGGCAGGGCCAGGTCACTCGTACGGAACAGGCCGAGCGGGAGCAGCTCGGCGGCGGCCTCCTCGGGATCGGTGTGGTGCCGGGCGGCGGCGAAGGCGGCGAGCACGGTGCGGTCGTCGTCGGGGAGCGCGGAGTGCTGGCGGAGGAAGCCGACGCGGCCGGGGCGGCGGACCGTGCCCTGATCGGGGACCAGCTCCCCGGCCAGGACCTGGAGCAGCGTGGTTTTTCCGGCTCCGTTGGGGCCGGTCACCAGGAGGCGTCCGCCCGGTTCGACGCGGAGGGAGTCGAGGGTGAGGCGGCCCGGTACGCGCACTCCGGTCAGCTCGGCCCCGCCCGCGGTCACGCTGTGGACGCGGCCGGTGAAGCGCAGGGGCTCCGGGGGCGGGGGCACCGGGTTCTCGGTGAGCCGGTGCACCTGTTCGCGGGCGTTGCGGATACGGCTCATCGCGCCGTGCGCCCGTGAGCGGGCCCGGAAGGCGCCCGCCCCGCTGAAGGAGGCCGGTGCCTTCCGGGGGATGGCGGAGAGCAGTCCGATGTTCGAGTCGGCGAGGGCGGAGTGCCGGGCGACGTCCTCGCGCCACTGCTCGTACTGCCGGTGCCACCTGGCCCGCGCGGCGGCCTTCGCGGCGAGGAAGCCCTGGTAGCCGTTGCCGTAGCGGGCCACGGTGTGCCGTGCCTCGTCGACCTCCACGACGGTGGTGGTGACCCGGTCCAGGAAGGCCCGGTCGTGGGTGACGGCGACGACGGCGCCGCGGTGGGCGAGCAGGTGCTGCTCCAGCCAGGCGACCGCCTCGTCGTCGAGGTCGTTGGTCGGCTCGTCGAGCAGCAGCAGTTCGGGGGAGCCCGCCAGGGTCGCGGCGAGGGCCAGCCGGGAACGCTGCCCGCCGGACAGGGTGGCCAGCGGGCGGTTGCGGTCCGGCGCGGCGCGTTCGCCGAGCCGGCGCAGGACGATCTCGACCTGGCGGTCCGCGTCGCGCCCGCCGCGCATTTCGTACGCGGTGACCAGATCGCCGTACACCGCGAGTTCCTCGGGGCCCGCGTGACGCAGGGCCGACTCGGCCTCGCGTATCCGGTGTTCCATCGTGCGGAGTTCGGCCAGGGCGAGGTCGATGGCGTCGCCGACCAGTGCGGTGGCGGGCAGGTCGAGGACCTGCGGGAGGTAGCCGGTGCCGCCGGGTGCGGTGATCAGGACGGTGCCGTTGTCCGGGCGTTCGCGGGCCGCGAGGAGCCGGAGCAGCGTCGATTTCCCGGAGCCGTTGTCGCCGACGACGCCGATCCGTTCGCGGGGGCGGACCGCGAGGGTGACCCGGTCGAGGACGGTGCGGTCCCCGTAGCGCTTGGAGACCTCGGTGAGGACGATCGGGGCGGTGGTGGGGGTGGGTGCGGTGGCAGTGGTGGTCGGGACCGGGTGCAAGGGCGGCTTCTTCCGTCGACGACAGGGCTGGGTTCTGACTGATTCCAAGACGAGACGTTCCGTCTCGTTAGAAGGTACTCCGGGGATGCGATGCCCGCAACAGGTGGGAGTGCACCCGTTGACTTGGAGTGCACGCGAAGATCCACACTCCCTCTCAGTGCCCGCACCCGACGGGCCGCAGGAGGGGGAACTCCCATGCGTTACCGCACGATCGGCACCACCCCGGAGACCCGCCGCGAGGTCAGCGTCCTGAGCCTGGGCGCCATGCTCTTCGGCACGCTCACCGACGAGGAGACGTCCTTCGCGATCCTCGACCGGTACGTCGAGGCGGGCGGCACCTTCGTGGACACCTCCAACGCCTACGCGTACTGGGTCAGCGGCAGCCGCGGAGGCGAGAGCGAGCACCTGCTCGGCCGGTGGCGCCGCAGCCGCGGCATCGGGGACGAGATCGTCGTCGCCACCAAGCTCGGCGCAAGCCCGCTGGCCGAGGGCACCGGCCACCTCGACAACCCAGAGGGGCTCTCGGCCAAGGCGATCCGTTCCGCCGCCGAGCAGAGCCGGGAGCGGCTCGGCACGGCGAAGCTGGACATCCTGTACGCACACATCGAGGACCCGGCGGTCCCGCTGGAAGAGACCGTCGAGGGTCTCGCCGCCCTGGTCACCGAGGGCACGGTCGGTCTGCTGGGTGTGAGCAACCACAGTGCGTGGAAGGTCGAACGCGCCAGGAACATCGCCGCGGCGGCCGGACTGCCCTCGTACGACGTCCTGCAGTACCACCACACGTATCTGCGCCAGCGCACCGATCTGCCGAGCCAGATCTCCGGCGGCAGCCAGGGCGTGGTCGGCGGGGACATGCTCAGCTATCTCCGGGCCGAACCCGGGCTCGCGATGGTCGCCTACTCGCCCCTGCTCGCGGGCGGTTACGTCCGTGCCGACAAGCCGCTGAGCCCCGCGCACGACCACCCCGGCACCCCCGTGCGTCTTGCGGCGCTCCGCGAGGTGGCGAAGGAGACCGGGGCCACCGTGAACCAGGTGGTGCTGTCCTGGCTGATCGGGGCCGAGGTGCCGGTGATCCCGCTGGTCGGCGCGTCATCGGTGGCGCAGCTCGACGAGAGCCTGGCCGCGGTGGACCTGGACCTGACGCCGCGGCAGCGCGCGAAGCTGGACGCGGCCGGCTGACCTCGGTCCGGTGCGCGTCAGGGGGCCAGTCTGGCCGCCCGCATGCGCAGGTAGCGGACCTCCGGTTCGCTGAGGGTGCGTGCGGCGGCCCGTCCGTAGGCGGCCCGCGCGCCCTCCGGGTCCCCCGCCCGCTCCAGCAGATGGGCCCGTACGGCATCCAGCCTGTGGTGGCCCGCCAATTGGTCCTCCAGCGCGTCGATCTCCGCGAGCCCGGCGCGTGGGCCGTGCACCATGGCGAAGGCCACCGCCCGGCCGAGCTGGGCCATGGGGTCGGCCGCGCGCCGGACGAGGACGTCGTACAGCGCGAGGATCTGCGGCCAGTCGGTGTCCTCGGCGCGCTCGGCCTCGTCGTGGAGTGCCGCGATCGCCGCCTGCACCTGGTACGCCCCCGCAGGCCCCTCGGACAGGGCCTCGGCCACCAGGGCGGTGCCCTCCGCGATCGCGTGGCGGTCCCAGCGGGTGCGGTCCTGCTCGTCCAGCGGAACCAGCTCGCCGTGCGGGCCGGTGCGGGCAGCGCTGCGGGCCTCGGTGAGCAGCATGAGGGCCAGCAGGCCCGTCACCCGGCCCTCCCGGGGCAGCAGCCCGCGTACGGCACGGGTCAGCCGGATCGCCTCGCGCGCGAGGTCCGCACGGTGCAGATCGCGGCCGGAGGTCGCCGTATAGCCCTCGTTGAAGATCAGGTAGAGCACCTGGAGTACGGCGGCGAGCCGCTGGTCACGGTCCTCGGGCACCGGATGACGGAACGGCGCGCCCCGCAGCTTCTGCTTCGCCCGGCTGATCCGCTGCGCCATGGTCGCCTCCGGCACCAGATGCGCGCGGGCGATCTCGGACGTGGTCAGACCGCCCACCGCACGCAGGGTCAGCGCGACCTGCGCCGCCGGGGACAGCGCGGGGTGGCAGCAGAGGAAGAGCAGGGTGAGGGTGTCGTCCTGGGACGGGGCGCGGCTCTCACCGGGCGGCGGGGCCGTGAAAGCGTCCCGGGGGGTGAGCGCGGCCGCCGTCTCCTCGCGCCGGTGGCGGGCCGATTCGCTGCGGAGCTGATCGGTCAGCCGCCGCGAGGCGGTCCTGATCAGCCAGCCGCGCGGATTGTCCGGCAGCCCCTGGACCGGCCACTGCTGAGCCGCCGCGAGCAGTGCCTCCTGTACGGCGTCCTCGGCCGCGTCGAAGTGTCCGTACCGCCGCACGAGCGCGCCGAGGACCTGCGGCGCGTGACGGCGCAGCAGGTCCTCGACCTGGGTCGTACTCACCTGGTCCCGCTCAGCACGGGTCGCCGGTCCCGCCCTGGATGGCGCGGATGACCACGGGGTACTCCGGAGCGCCCTCGGGCTGCGGGCACTGTGCGACGCGTGCGGCGATCTCGGTGACCCTGTCCAGGCTCTCGCAGTCGAGCACCCAGTACCCGGCGAGCACCTCCTTCGTCTCCCCGTACGGGCCGTCCGTGATCACCGGCCGGCCGTCGTCACCGATGCCTACGTGGCGGGTCTTCCCGGGTTCGGTCAGGCCCTGCCCGTCCACCAGTTCGCCGGACTCGGCGAGGTCGTCGTTGATCCCCTGCATGAACGAGAACATCGCCTGCAGTTCCTTCTCGCTCCAGGCCGGGCTCTGCGGAGACGCGTTGCCGCTCATTGCGTTGTAGTCGGCCTGTGAGCCCTGCACCATCACCAGGTACTTCATGATCTTGCTCCCTCGGCTGGCGTGCCGCCCCTTGTGGGCAACTCTCACAGGGGACGTCGGAACCGGGGGCGGGTTCTCGACACCGCGCGGAAGTTTTTTCCGAAATCACTCTCCGGCCGTGCGGCGGTGGGTCCGGCCGGCGGGCGGACAGGCCCCGGACAGTAGAGTTCGGCTGCGTCTTTCCCCGATCACCGAGGTACCGGCCTTGTCTTCCGCACCCTCCATACCGTCCGAACCATCCGCCCCGCAGTCATCGCGTGCCGTGAGCGTCGTGGGTATCGGTGCCGACGGATGGGCGGGCCTGCCGGACGCCTCGCGTACGGCGCTCACGGCGGCCGACGTCCTGATCGGCGGAGAACGCCAGCTCGCGCTTCTCCCGCCGTCCTGCGCCGGGCGGCGAGTGCCCTGGCCCTCGCCGCTGCGGCCGGCCGTCCCCGGGCTGCTCGCCGCGCACGCGGGACGCTCCGTCGCCGTACTGGCCAGCGGCGACCCCATGTTCTACGGCATCGGCCGCGCCCTCACCGAGGAGCTGGGGGCCGGGGTGCCGCGCATCCTGCCCCACCCGTCCTCGGTCTCCTACGCCTGCGCCCGGCTCGGCTGGCCGCTGGAGGACACCGAGGTCGTCACGCTCGTCGGCCGCCCGGCGGCCCGGCTGGCCGCCGCCCTCCACGAGGGGCGCAGGCTGCTCGTCCTGAGCGCCGACGCGGCCACGCCCGCCGCGGTGGCCGCCCTGCTGTGCGAACAGGGCTTCGGGCCCAGCCGGATGCGGGTGCTCGAACAGCTCGGCGGGGAGCGCGAAGCGTGCGCGGAGGGGATCGCGGAGACGTGGGGGCGTCCGGCGGGCGACCCGTTGAACGTCGTCGCGGTGGAGTGCCGGCGCGCACCGGATGCCCTGCGGCTCGGTGCCGTACCGGGGCTGCCCGACGAGGCGTACGAACACGACGGCCAGCTCACCAAGCGGCATGTGCGGGCCGCGACGCTCGGCGCCCTCGCGCCCGCCCCCGGTGAACTCCTCTGGGACATCGGCGGCGGCTCGGGATCGATCGCCGTCGAGTGGATGCGGACCGCGCCGTCCTGCCGGGCGGTCAGCGTGGAACGCGACCCGGAGCGGGCCCTGCGCATCGCGCGCAACGCGGACCGGCTCGGGGTCCCCGGACTGCGGGTCGTCACCGGCCGGGCGCCGGCCGCTCTCGCCGGACTCCCCGTGCCCGACGCCGTGTTCATCGGCGGCGGGCTCACCGTCCCCGGCCTGCTCGACGCCTGCTGGGACGCGCTGCCCGCCGGTGGCCGGCTGGTCGCCAACACGGTCACCCTCGAATCCGAGGCGCTGCTCGCCGAGCGGTACCGGGCGCACGGCGGCGAGCTGGTGCGCCTGGCGGTGGCCCACGCCGTTCCGGTCGGCGGCTTCACCGGCTGGCGCCAGGCCATGCCCGTAACCCAGTGGTCCGTACGCAAACCCTCATCCGTACGCACAGCTTCAGGAGACAAGACATGACCGTGTACTTCATCGGCGCGGGCCCCGGTGCGGCCGACCTGATCACGGTGCGCGGCGCGCGCATACTCGCCGCCAGCCCCGTCTGTCTGTACGCGGGCAGCCTCGTGCCGCGCGAACTGCTCGACGACTGCCCGGCGGGCGCCCGCCTCGTGGACACCGCGCAGCTCGACATCGAGCAGATCACCGACGAGCTGGTGCGGGCGCACGGGGAGGGGCACGACGTGGCGCGGCTGCACTCGGGCGACCCGTCGGTCTTCAGCGCGGTCAACGAGCAGATGCGGCGGCTCGACGAGGCGGACGTGCCGTACGAAGTGGTGCCCGGGGTGCCCGCGTTCGCCGCGGCGGCTGCGGCGCTCAAGCGGGAACTGACCGTGCCGACGGTCGGCCAGACGGTGATCCTCACCCGGATCGCGCAGCGGGCGACCGCGATGCCGGAGGGCGAGGACCTGGCGACGCTCGGCCGCAGCGGCGCGCTGATCGTGCTGCACCTGGCGGCGCGGTACGTGGACCGGGTGGTCGAGGAACTGCTGCCGCACTACGGGGCCGACTGCCCTGCCGCGGTGGTCGCGATGGCGTCCCGGCCGGACGAGCTGATCCTGCGGGGGTCCCTGGACTCCATCGCGGAGCAGGTCAAGGCGGCGGGGGTGATCCGGACCGCGGTGATCATGGTGGGCCGTACGTTGGGGGCGGAGCAGTTCCGGGACAGCCACCTGTACTCGCCGGAGCGTGACCGGCACGTGTGCTGAGGCCCGGGGCTCCGGCTCCGGTCACCGCACACCGCTGCGTCCCACCACCGTCCCCGCGCGGTCGATGCAGATGACGTCCACGGCCACCGGCGCGCCGCGCAGTACCGACAGAGCCTGATCGCGCGCCGCCACCGCGACCAGGTCGCCCAGGGGGACGCCGGCCGCCGCGCACAGCTGGAGCGCAGCCAGGCCCGTGTTCGCGGTGGCGATTTCCGCCGCCAGGGAATCGTCCGCGCCGCCCGTCCGCGCCAGCTCCGCGAGGAACGGCTTGTCGACCTGGGAGCGGGCCGAGTGCAGGTCGAGATGGCCCGCGGCGAGCTTCGACAGCTTCGCGAACCCGCCGCACACCGTGAGCCGGTCCACCGGGTGCCTGCGTACGTACTTGAGGACCGCGCCCGCGAAGTCGCCCATGTCCAGGAGGGCGATCTCCGGCAGCCCGTACTCGGCCACCACGGTCTTCTCCGATGTCGAGCCGGTGCACCCCGCCACATGGGTGTGGCCTGCGGCCCGGGCCACGTCCACCCCGCGGCGGATCGAGTCGATCCAGGCCGAGCAGGAGTACGGGACCACGATGCCGGTCGTCCCCAGGATCGACAGGCCGCCCAGGATGCCGAGGCGCGGATTCCAGGTGGAGCGTGCGATCTCCTCGCCGTGGTCGACGGAGACGGTGATCTCGACGTCGCCGGAGCCGCCGTGCTCCGCCGCCACGCGTGCCATGTGGTCGCGCATCATCTGCCGGGGGACGGGGTTGACCGCCGGTTCCCCCACGTCGAGGGGCAGCCCCGGCAGGGTGATCGTGCCCACGCCGGGGCCGGCCCGGAACACGACACCGGCGCCCGGCTCCAGGCGGCGCACGGTGGCCCGTACCAGCGCCCCGTGCGTCACGTCCGGGTCGTCGCCCGCGTCCTTGACCACCCCGGCCATCGCCGTGTCGGCGGACAGTTCCTCCACCGCCAGGGCGAAGGCGGGTGTCTGGCCCCTGGGCAGTGTGATCGTCACCGGATCGGGGAAGTCGCCGGTCAGCAGCGCCGTGTACGCGGCCGTGGCCGCGGCGGTCGCGCAGGCACCGGTCGTCCATCCGGGGCGCAGGCCGGTGTGTTTGAGTTGGGCGCTGCGCCCGCCCTTCGCCTCGCCGCTGGTGTCACCGCTGGTGGCACTGCTCGTGCCGGCGCTCGTGTCACTGCTCGTGTCACTGCCCTTGTCACTGCTCATGGATGGACCGTCCGATGCCTCTGCATGTACTCGTGCTCGGCGGCACGACGGAAGCCCGCCGTCTCGCCGGGACACTGGTGGACACCCTGCCCGCCGGGGCCCGGGTGACCAGCTCGCTCGCGGGCCGCGTGGCCCGTCCCGCGCTCCCGCCCGGCGAGGTGCGGATCGGCGGCTTCGGCGGGGCCGACGGGCTGGCCGAGTGGCTGCGGGCGCACCAGGTGGATGCCCTCATCGACGCCACCCATCCTTTCGCCGGGACGATCAGTTTCAACGCGGCCTCGGCCGCCGCCGCAGTCCATGTTCCCCTGCTGGCGCTCCGTCGGCCCGGGTGGGTGCCGGGGGAAGGCGACCGCTGGCACTCGGCCGGGTCCCTGGCCGGGGCGGCGGAGCTGCTCCCCGCACTGGGCGGGCGGGTCTTCCTCACGACGGGGCGGATGGGGCTCGCCGCCTTCGCGGGGCTGGACGAGCTGTGGTTCCTGATGCGTTCGGTGGACGCCCCCGACGCGCCGTACCCCCCGCGGATGGAGGTCCTGCTCGACCGGGGGCCGTTCACGCTCGACGGGGAGCGGGAGCTGATCCGCCGCCACCGCGTCGACGTCGTCGTCACGAAGGACAGCGGCGGCGACGCGACCGCCCCCAAGCTCACCGCCGCCCGTGAGGCCGGAATCCCGGTGATCGTGGTGCGGCGGCCACCGGTACCCGAGGGGGTGCCGGTGGCCGGTACGCCTGAGCAGGCCGTGGAGTGGCTGCGGGGCCTTGCGGGGTACGGGGGCTAGGACAGGCCCTAGGCCTCCGGGTAGCGCCTCGGCGTCCAGACGATCTGCTGCCCGTCGCCGCGCCGTACCCACTGGGTCTGCGAGGAACCGACGATGAGGATCGTCCGCATGTCGACCTCGTCCGGGTCGAGATCGGCAAGACGTACCGTACGGACGCTCTCCGCCGGACCGCCGACATCACGGCCCAGCACCACGGGCGTGTCCGGGGAGCGGTGTTCCAGCAGCAGGTCGCGGGCCTTGCCCACCTGCCAGGTTCGGGAGCGTGAACCGGGGTTGTACAGCGCCATCACGAGGTCGGCCGAGGCCGCCGCGCGCAGCCGTTCCGCGATGACCTCCCACGGCTTCAGGCGGTCGGAGAGCGAGATCGTGGCGTAATCGTGGCCCAGCGGGGCGCCCGCGCGGGCGGCGGCTGCGTTGGCCGCGGTCACGCCGGGCAGCACCCGTACCGCGATGTCCTTGTACAGGTCCTGCGACGCCACCTCCAGCACCGCCGTCGCCATGGCGAAGACGCCCGGGTCGCCGCCCGACACCACGGCCACGCGCCGACCGCGGCCGGCCAGGTCGAGGGCGAACTCGGCGCGCTCCGACTCGACCTTGTTGTCCGAGCCGTGGCGCGACTGGCCCGGCCGGACCGGGACCCGGTCCAGGTACGTCGTGTAGCCGACGATGTCGTCGGCTGCGGCCAGCGCGCCGCGTGTCTCGGGCGTCAGCCACAGCGGTCCGGCGGGGCCCGTGCCTACGACGACGACCTCGCCGGAGCCGGGCTCGCGCTCGGGGCGGGGTGCGTCGATACGGCTGGGCAGCACCGCGACCGCGAAGTACGGCACCGAGGCGGGGTCCGTGTCCGCGAGCTCGCCGGTGCGCTCGCCGGCCATCGTCGCCCGCTCGACGTACCGCGCCTCGGGCAGCCGCCCGGACGCCTCGAAGGCGCGGCGGACGGCGGGGAACGTACGGCCCAGCTTCATCACCACCGCGGAGTCGGTGGCCGCCAGACGTGCCGTCAGCTCCTCCTCGGGCAGGGTGCCGGGCAGGATCGTCAGCACCTCCTCGCCCTCGACGAGCGGGGTCTTGAGGCGGGCGGCGGCGGCGCTGACGGAGGTGACGCCGGGGATGACCTCGGTCTCGTAA
Source organism: Streptomyces sp. NPDC055749 (assembly GCF_053617235.1). Taxonomy (NCBI): domain Bacteria; kingdom Bacillati; phylum Actinomycetota; class Actinomycetes; order Kitasatosporales; family Streptomycetaceae; genus Streptomyces; species Streptomyces sp. NPDC055749. Next base: position 160,833 of record NZ_JBSHFH010000002.1, read on the forward strand.
CGGTCCGCGAGCCGCTTGTGCATGTGCATGTACGAGCCGTAGAACAGCGGGTCGCCCTCGGCGAGCACGGCGACGGTGAGCCCGGCGTCGAGATGCACCGCGAGGCGGGCCGCCGCCTCGGTGTAGAACTCCTCCAACGCGCCCCGGTAGCCGCCCGGGTGGTCCGTGGTCTCCGTGGTGACGGGGTAGACCAGCGCCTCTTCGATGTGGTCGGCGCGGATGTGCTCGGCCGCGATGGAGCGGGCGATCGAGCGGCCGTGGCGTGCGCTGTGGTACGCGACGACGTCGGCCTCGGCGATGACCTGGACGGCCCGGAGGGTCATCAGGGACGGGTCACCGGGGCCGAGGCCCACGCCGTACAGGCGGCCCGTGGTCTGCGTGTTGTTCTGCTCGCTCACGCTTACTCTTCCTCGCTGGCGATGGCGTTGACTGCCGCCGCCGCGATCGCGCTGCCGCCGCGACGGCCGCGCACGATCAGGTGCTCCAGGCCGGACGGGTGGGCGGCCAGGGCGTCCTTGGACTCGGCGGCTCCGATGAAGCCGACCGGCATGCCTATGACGGCCGCGGGGCGCGGGGCGCCCTCCTCGATCATCTCCAGCAGCCGGAAGAGGGCGGTGGGGGCGTTGCCGACGGCGACGACGGCGCCCTCCATGTGGTCGCGCCACAGCTCCAGGGCGGCTGCGCTGCGGGTGGTGCCCAGCTTCGCCGCGAGGTCCGGCACGGCCGGGTCGGACAGGGTGCAGATCACTTCGTTGTCCGCGGGCAGCCGCTTGCGGGTGACGCCGCTGGCGACCATGGCCACGTCGCAGAGGATCGGTGCGCCCGAGCGCAGCGCGGCACGGGCGTGCGCCACGGCGTCCGGGGAGAAGGCGAGATCGCGTACGAGGTCGACCATGCCGCAGGCGTGGATCATGCGGACGGCGACCTGGCTCACGTCGGCGGGCAGCCCTGCCAGATCCGCCTCGGCGCGGATGGTGGCGAAGGACTGGCGGTAGATCGCCGGTCCGTCCTTCTCGTACTGATGCACAGTGCCTTCGCTTTCTCTGTCGGGGTTATGACGGATGGTCATGTGGTGGTGCCGCGGGCCGTTGCCACCGTGGTGGCGAGGGAGGTCGTGCCGGGCGGGACGGTCACGGGGTCGTGCGGGTGGCCTTCCCTCACGACGGTGATGCGGTGGCCGCCGTCGGGGGTGGCGACCACGTCGACCCACTCCCCGTGCGGGTGGCCGCACCGGCGTTCGCACCCGGACCAGTAGACGGGCAGCCGTCCCGGCGGGCGTCCGGGCGTGCCGATGGTGGCTGCCGCGTCGGCGCGCACGTCGGCCAGCGACTTGGCGCAGCCGGGGCGGCCGATGCAGGCGCCCACTCCGGTCCAGGGGGAGGCGTCGCCGGTGATCAGTCCGGCCGCGTCGAGGGCGGCGAGCAGTTCGGGGGCGCGGTGTTCGGGGGCGCCGGGCACGATGATGCCGCGCCAGGGGGTGAGCCGTAGTTCGCCGGTGCCGGTGTGGGCGGTCGTGATGAGCTGCCGCCACTGAACAGGGGTGAGGCGGCCGAGTGGTACGCCTACGGAGAGCGCGACGGTGGCGTGCGGGCCGGGGGGTACGGGGCCGGGGGGCGGGGGGTGGGCTTCTGTTCGGGCCACCCTGGCGGTCTCGACGGTTCCGACGGTCCCGGTGAGCTGGTGTGCGATGCGGGCCGGGAGTGCGGTGCGGGTGTCGTCGGGCAGGTCCTTGACGCGCCAGGCTCCGGAGGCCTCGGCTGCGTCCAGGAAGGTTTCGGCGGCGAGGAGGGCTGCGACGGGGGCGGCGTCGGCGGTGGGCAGTCGTAGGACGGTGTCGCTGTCGCCGATCCGCAGCAGGGCGGTTCCGCCGGCCGCGATCAGGGTCACATCGGCGCCGAGGGCGTCGACGTCGCAGTGGCCGTCGTCGAGGGCGAAGAGGAAGCGGCCGGAGAGGGCGGTCGCGCGGTCGCTGCGGCAGAGCAGCCGGTCCAGTTCGGTGAGCCAGGGGCGGATGTCCGGCAGCTCGCGGTCGTCGAGGCCGGAGAGCGGGGACGCGACGATGTTGCGTACGCGTTCGTGGCGTTCGGAGGGCAGGAGTCCGGCGCTGCCGAGCACCTGGGCGAGCTCCGTGCCGCAGTCCGGGGCGAGGCCGCGGAGCTGGACGTTGCCGCGTGAGGTGAGGTGCAGGTCACCGTCGCCGAGTCGTTCGGCCGCCGCGTGCAGGGCCTCCGCCTGAGCGGCGGTCAGGACGCCGCCGGGTATCCGGACCCGGGCGAGGGCGCCGTCGTCCGCGCGGTGCAGCCGCAGTGTGCCGGGGCAGGCATCACCACTGCTCCGGGCACAGGCGGCGCCCTGGGACCGGGGCGAAAGGGCGGATGCGGACATGGCGGCGAGCATACCGACCATCACACCGGCGTCGGCCGGGCCCGGTGCGATGGCCGGGACCGGACGCTGAACGGCTCGCAATGTCCGGTGGGTGGGGTCGGGGGCCCTCCGGGGTGTCTCCTCGGAACGGGCGCGGCACCCGGATCGTCGACGAGACCGGTACGTACGCCCGCTCCTGCGGGGACCCCCCTGCACGCCCCCTCCGCCCGCTCCGGCGCCAACGGCCAGAGCGGGCGGAGGGCCGGGATGACGTGGACGGGCCGGGTTCCGGCACTGCACCGGCACCACACCTCCCAAGACGAACACCCCAGCCATTTTTCCGGCCATGCTCCGCGCCATCTCAGCCCGTTGACCGGCATCCCTCGGACTGTCGACCGGCACCCTCCAGCCCGTTGACCGGCCCGCCCCCAGCCCGTGGACCGGCCCACCCTCAGCGCGTTGACCGGTCCACCCCTCAGCCCGTCCGGCGTTTGAGGACGGAACCCGGCTGGTGGTCCGGGTCCACCAAACCTGCCCGTTGACCGGCATCCCCCAGCCCGTGGACCCGCACCCCTCAGCCCGTCCGGCGTTTGAGGACGGAACCCGGCAGGTGGTTCTGGCCAACCAAACCGGCCCGGGGACACCGCACCAGCCCGTCCGGCGAGGACAAGATCCTGGCCGCCCCACCCGCCCGCGCACCCCGCCGCCTAGGATGCACACGGCGGTCCGCACGGGCCGCCATCGCCAGACGGCGACAGGGGAGGAAGCCCGGTGAGATTCCGGCGCGGTCCCGCCACTGTGAGCCCGGCCGAGTGCGTCGGCCGGGCGAGTCAGGAACTCCCTTTCCCCACATGCCCGGTTCAGTCCGGGCAGGGGAACCCGATACCGACACCGCCCGGGGCGTGGACACCCCGAGGAAGGCCTGACGCAGCATGATCCTGCTTCTGTCGACGTCCGACACCGACCTGCTGAGCGCCCGCGCATCGGAAGGCCCGGTCAGCTACCGGTACGCCAACCCTTCCCGGCTCCCGCTCGACGGCCTCCCTCAGCTCCTCGACGGCGTGGACCTCGTCGTCGTCCGCCTGCTCGGCGGCGTACGCGCCTGGCAGGACGGCCTCGACCAGCTGCTCGCCACCGGCCGCCCCGTCGTGGTGCTCACCGGCGAACAGGCGCCCGACGCCCAGCTGATGGCCGCCTCCACCGTCCCGATCGGGATCGCCGCCGAGGCGCACGCCTACCTCGCGCACGGCGGCCCCGCCAACCTCGCGCAGCTGGGCCGGTTCCTGTCCGACACCGTCCTGCTCACCGGGCACGGCTTCGACCCGCCCGCCCCGGCCCCGGCCTGGGGCCCGCTGGAGCGGACCGCGCGGCAGGCCGACGAGGCCGCGCCCACCATCGCGGTGCTCTACTACCGCGCCCATCACATGAGCGGGAACACCGCGTTCATCGACGACCTCTGCTCGGCCGTGGAGGACGCCGGGGCCCGCGCCCTGCCGTTGTACGTCGCCTCGCTGCGTACCCCGGAGCCCGAGCTCATCGACGAACTCCGCGCCGCGGACGCCATCGTGACCACCGTCCTCGCGGCGGGCGGCACCCGGCCCGCCGAGGCATCGGCGGGCGGCGACGACGAGTCGTGGGACGCGGGCGCGCTGACCGGTCTCGACGTACCGATCCTCCAGGCGCTGTGTCTGACCGGTTCGCGCAGCGACTGGGAGGACAACGACGAGGGCGTCTCCCCGCTGGACGCCGCGAGCCAGATCGCGGTCCCCGAGTTCGACGGCCGGCTGATCACCGTGCCGTTCTCGTTCAAGGAGATCGACGAGGACGGCCTGCCCGCGTACGTCGCCGACGCCGAGCGTGCGGCGAGGGTCGCCGGCATCGCTGTACGGCACGCCCGGCTCCGCCATATCCCGGCCGCCGAGAAGCGGATCGCGCTCGTCCTCTCCGCGTACCCGACCAAGCACTCCCGTATCGGCAACGCCGTCGGTCTCGACACCCCCGCCAGCGCCGTCGCGCTCCTGCGCAGGCTGAGGGAGGAGGGATACGACTTCGGTCCCGAGGAGGAGATCCCGGGTCTGGTCTCGGGCGATGGCGATGAGTTGATCTACGCGCTGATCGAGGCCGGCGGCCACGACCAGGAGTGGCTGACCGAGGAGCAGCTGGCCCGCAACCCGGTCCGCATTCCGGCGGCCGACTACCGCCGTTGGTTCGCCACGCTGCCGGCCGAGCTCCGTGAGGCCGTCGAGCAGCACTGGGGCCCGGCGCCCGGCGAGATGTTCGTGGACCGGTCCAGCAATCCCGAGGGCGACATCGTGCTCGCGGCGCTGCGCCGCGGCAATCTGCTTATCCTGATCCAGCCGCCCCGTGGTTTCGGCGAGAACCCGATCGCGATCTACCACGATCCTGATCTGCCGCCCTCGCACCACTACCTGGCCGCGTACCGCTGGATCGCCGCATCCGCCGAGGACAACGGGTTCGGCGCCGACGCCATGATCCACCTCGGCAAGCACGGCAACCTGGAGTGGCTGCCCGGCAAGAATGCCGGTCTGTCCGCTGCTTGTGGCCCGGATGCCGCTCTGGGCGATCTGCCGCTGGTGTATCCGTTCCTGGTGAACGACCCGGGCGAGGGTACGCAGGCCAAGCGCCGGGTTCACGCGACCCTGGTCGACCACCTCGTACCGCCGATGGCCCGCGCCGACAGCTACGGCGACATAGCCCGGCTGGAACAACTCCTCGACGAGCACGCCCAGATCGCGGCGATGGACCCGGCGAAGCTCCCGGCGATCCGTGCGCAGATCTGGACCCTCATCCAGGCCGCGAAGCTCGACCACGACCTGGGGCTCGAAGACCGGCCCGAGGACGAGGGCTTCGACGAGTTCATCATGCATCTCGACGGCTGGCTCTGTGAGATCAAGGACGTCCAGATCCGCGACGGTCTGCACGTGCTGGGCGGCGCCCCGACCGGCAAGGAACGCGTCAACCTGGTCCTGGCGATCCTGCGCGCACGCCAGATCTGGGGCGGTACGGCTTCGCTGCCCGGCCTGCGCGAGGCCCTCGGCCTCGACGAGTCGGCCGCCACCCGCACCGCCGCCGACGAGATCGAGGAGCAGGCGCGTGGCCTGGTCCAGGCGATGGAGGACGCGGGCTGGGACCCGGCCGCCGTCGAGGCCGTGGCCGCCGGGCGGGCACAGGCGGTCGCCGACATCCTCGACTTCGCCGCCCGCGAGGTCGTGCCGCGCCTCGCAGCGACGACCGACGAACTCGACCACACCGTGCACGCGTTGAACGGTGGCTTCGTCCCCGCCGGTCCTTCCGGGTCCCCGCTGCGTGGTCTGGTCAACGTCCTGCCGACCGGCCGCAACTTCTACTCCGTCGACCCGAAGGCCGTCCCTTCCAAGCTGGCTTGGGAGACCGGTCAGGCGCTTGCCGACTCGCTGCTCGAGCGCTACCGCAACGACAACGGCGACTGGCCCACCTCGGTCGGTCTGTCGCTGTGGGGTACGAGTGCGATGCGGACCGCCGGCGACGACATCGCCGAGGCGTTCGCGTTGCTCGGGATCCGTCCGGTCTGGGACGACGCCTCGCGCCGGGTAACGGGGCTCGAAGCGATTCCGTACGAGGAGCTGGGGCGGCCGCGCATCGATGTGACGCTGCGGATCTCCGGGTTCTTCCGGGACGCGTTCCCGCACACCATCGGGCTGCTCGACGACGCGGTGCGGCTGGCCGCCTCGCTCGACGAGCCCGCCGAGCGCAACTACGTACGCGCGCACACCCAGGCCGACCTGGCCGAGCACGGCGACGAGCGGCGCGCCACCACCCGTATCTTCGGCTCACGCCCCGGTACGTACGGCGCCGGTCTGCTCCAGCTCATCGACTCCCGGGACTGGCGTACGGACGCCGATCTCGCCGAGGTCTACACGGTGTGGGGCGGGTACGCCTACGGGCGCGAACTGGACGGCCGTCCGGCCCGGGACGAGATGGAGACCGCGTACAAGCGCATCGAGGTCGCGGCGAAGAACACCGACACCCGTGAGCACGACATCGCGGACTCGGACGACTACTTCCAGTACCACGGCGGCATGGTCGCCACGGTCCGTGCGCTGAAGGGCACCGCCCCGGAGGCGTACATCGGCGACTCGACCCGTCCCGAGACGGTCCGGACGCGGACGCTGGTCGAGGAGACCTCGCGTGTCTTCCGGGCGCGGGTGGTCAACCCCAAGTGGATCGAGGCGATGCGCCGCCACGGGTACAAGGGGGCGTTCGAGCTGGCCGCGACGGTCGACTACCTCTTCGGGTACGACGCCACGACGGGCGTGGTCGCCGACTGGATGTACGACAAGCTCACCGAGACGTACGTCCTGGACCCGACGAACCGCGAGTTCCTCCAGCAGGCCAACCCCTGGGCGCTGCACGGCATCGCGGAACGCCTCCTGGAGGCCGAGTCCCGCGGGATGTGGGCCAAGCCCGACCCGGCGGTACTCGAAGCCCTGCGCAAGGTCTTCCTGGAGACGGAAGGCGATCTGGAGGGCGAGGACTAGGGCCACACCCTTCGTACCGTCACACCCGCCGCCGCCAGCGCGTCGGTCTCGTCCTCCGGGGCCGTCGCGTCGGTGACGACGGCGTGCAGTGCGGCAGCCGGGGCGACGAACGCCAGCGCGGTACGGGAGAGCTTGGCGGCCTCCGCGACAGCGATGACGCGGCGGGCCGAGGCGATCGCGGTGCGCTTCACGGCGGCGTCGTCCAGGTCGTACGCGGTGAGGCCGTCGGCCGCGGTCAGCCCGCAGCAGCCGATCACGGCGGTGTCGAAGCGCAGGGCGGCCAGTGACGCCGTGGTCAGCGGGCCGGTGAGCGTGAGTTCGCCCGGCCGCGGTTTGCCGCCGGGCACCAGCAGGGTCAGCTGCTCCGCTCCGGTCAGTGCGTTCACCGCGTGGAGGGACAGCGGCATCACGGTCAGCCGACGGTGCTCCAGCGCGCGGGCCACCTCAAGGCAGGTGGTGCCGCTGTCCAGCACGACGGACTCGCCGTCGGCGATCAGCCCGGCCACCTCGGCGGCGATGCGCCGCTTGGTCTCTGTCCCCTCCTGCGCGCGCAGGGCGAAGGGCGGTTCCTCGCCGCGCAGCAGCAGGCTTCTCGCGCCGCCTCGGTAACGCTCCAGGACGCCCTGGGCGGCCAGCGCCTCCAGGTCGCGGCGGATGGTCATCTCCGAGGCGCCGGTGAGTGCGGCCAGTTCCGCGACGCCGATCCGGCCCGCGGTGCGCACGGCATCGGTGATCTGCCTCAGTCGATCTGTGCTCGCTGTGCTCGACATGGCGTTATTGAACATTGTTGTTGTTTGAAGTGCAAGCTTTCGAACATCGTAGATGTTCGTTATGTTCGTAGCCATGGATAAAGCGCTGCGGGGTGGCCGGCTGGCCACCTTCGCCTACTTCGCCCTGAACGGCTTCCTCATGGGGATGTGGATCGTCCACATCCCCGCCATCGAGGACCGCGCCGGGATCAGTCATGCCGTGCTCGGCTGGCTCCTGCTGCTGCTCGGAGCGGGCGCCTTCGTCGGCATGCAGCTCGTCGGACCGCTCACCGACCGCTTCGGGCCCCGCACCGTCGTACCGGCCGGCGCGGCGCTGTGCAGCGCGACCCTGGTCCTGCCGGGGCTGGCGACGAACGCCTGGACGCTAGGGGCGGCGCTGCTGTTGCTCGGGTTCGGCAACGGCTGTCTGGACGTCAGCATGAACGCGCACGCGGTCCAGGTCGAGCGTGGTTACGGGCGGCCCGTCATGTCGGCCTTCCACGCCACGTTCTCGATCGGCGGGGTGCTGGCGGCGCTGGTCGGCGCCCGCGCGCTCGGCTGGAATCTGAGCCCGGTGGTGACGCTCGGCACGATGGCGGTCCTGGGTCTTCTCGTCGCCGTACTGGCCGCCCCCGCGCTGCTGCGGCCCGAGCCCGTGAGCGATGCCGTTGCGGAGAGCGGGGAGATCAGGCGCGGCGGGACGCCCCGGCGCATCTGGATGCTGGCGGCGCTCGCGCTGATGCTCATGCTCTGCGAAGGGGTGGCCAACGACTGGAGCGTGCTCCACCTGCGCGACGTCCTGGACGCGCCCGCCGCCACGGCCGCGCTCGCCTACGGGGCCTTCGCCACGGCCATGACCGTCGGACGGCTGCTCGCCGACCGGGTGGCCGCTCGTTTCGGAGCGGTGGCTGTCCTGCGTCACGGTTCGGCGGTTGCCGCTGCCGGGCTGACGGTGGCCGCGCTCTCGCCCTGGATCCCGCTGGCCCTGGCCGGGTGGACCGTGTTCGGGATCGGCCTCTCCGGCTGCATCCCCCAGCTCTTCAGCGCCGCGGGCCACGCCGACCAGGACGCCGCCGGAGCCAACGTCTCGCGTGTCGCCGGGCTCGGCTACATCGGCATGCTCGCCGGGCCCGCCGTCATCGGCCCGCTGACCCACTTCGTACCGCTCAACCTGACGTTCTTCCTGCCCGTGGCGTTCTGCGTGGTCGCCGCCTGCACGGCCGGCCCGCTGCTCAACGGCACCGGCCCCCGGGCGGAGCGCTCGGGGGCCGGGATCAGAGCCTGATACGTCAGTTGGCGTTCACCAGGTCGTGCGCGGGCACCTTCACCGTGCGGGCACCCGGCGTGCCTCCCAGGACAACCTTGCGCAGGGCGCTGTTGTTCTTGAGGCTGGTCTCCTTGAGCCGCTTCTCCGGGTTGGCCAGCACCTGGATGTAGTAGGTGCCGTTCGCCAGACCGGTGATGTCGAAGGACTGACCGGGAAGGTCCTGCGTGTAGGTGTCGCCGGAGCCCACGTCGAGCACCTCACGTACGGAGATCGAGTTCTCCTGGCCGCACGCGGTGGACAGGTCGGTGTTGTACGGGTGCCAGTTGGCGTTCTTCACCGTGTAGTCGACGGCGTCGGTGTTGGCCAGGCAGAACGCCTCCTTGCCGCTGCGCACCGTCTCCTTCTTGTCCGCCTTCAGCAGCCGGTAGCTGGCGAAGTCGGTGAAGTGCCAGTGCTCGTGGCCCGGGCGCGGGTCCCACTCCATGGTGCCGGTCGGTGTGTAGCCGACCTGCTTGCCCTTGGCGTCGTAGAAGTACTGATAGGCGTCCATCTTCTTCTTGCCGGGGGAGCGGAAGCCGTCCACCACCAGCTGTGCGGGGCCCGCGTTCCATACGTTGGCGCTGAAGGCCATGTAGTCCTTGCCCTTCGGCGCGCCATCACCACCGTCGCTGATGGTGATGCCGTAGGCGGGCAGCGAACGGAGGTCGGGCTTCGGCACGTCCGGCACGGTCGCCTTGCCGGCCGGCCGCTTGGCCAGGGGGCTCAGCGCGGGCGCCTTCCGCGAACCGTCGGTCTGACCGGTCCGGTCGCCCACCGCCGTCGCCCGGAAGCCGGTCTGCTTCTTGACCGCCCACGGGAGGGCGGGCGGCGCCGGGGTGTGCGGGCCGTGACCCACGTTGTAGGAGGGACTCGCCCCGCTCGTCAGGGCAGCGGGGGCGGGCGTGCGCATCGGTGCGCCGTGACCGGCGTGGCCGGACATGTGCGAGCCGTGGCTCTTGGCCGCCGCCGTGCCCGAGTCCTCCTCGTAACTGCGCTCGCGCACGGTCACCTTGACGGTCTGCGGCTTGTTCGCGATGCCGAACAGGTCGCGGTAGCGCTTGGTCACCGCCACCTTGGCCGTGTACTTGCCCGGCTTCAGCGCGACCGGGGCCGATTCGTAGCCCGCGTACGTGTTGGACGCCCAGCCGTTCTCGACACCCCACACCGAGCCCAGCGTGAAGGGGTTGCCGGGGCAGCTCTCGGGATACTTCGACTTGGCCGGCGCGTCGGGACGTACCCGTCCGGACGCGTTGTTCGGGCAGAACGCTTCCTTCTTGTTCGCCACGGTCTTGCCGGCCGCGTCGGTGAGGGTGACCTGGATGAAGTCCGGCAGCCCCGAGAAGTTCTTCACCGTGCCCGTGGGAAGGACCTTGGTCCGGGTCTTCTTCCCCTCACGGATGATCTGGGTGGCGACGACCGGGTCCTTGTAGGACTTTCGGGTCACCTTGAGTTCGAGCGGCCCGTTCTCGGCGGTGAGGTACGTACCGAGGTCCAGGTAGACGCCGGGGTCTTCCTTCCACGAGTCGAGGGTCACCGATGTGGAGGCGGCGATCAGGCTGAGCTTCGGTGTCGGCTGTGCACTGGCGCCGTCGGGCGCGGCGGCCACGACTCCGGCGGTAACGGTGATGGCAGCGGCGGCGGCGATGGTCGGTCGCCACAGACGAGCCTTCTGGGATGTGGTCATTGTTCCCCGTTTCTCCGTTCTTCGCGCGTGCTCCGCCTGCCTGCCGGCAGCGGAACTGTGTCCCTTCTGTGAGAGTCGGTGGACCGCGCCGCAGGTTGTCTGTGGACCCGCGAGTCACCCATCGTTGGCTGAAAAGCGCGTCACGGAGGGTGAATCAAGCCGTAGTTGCCCTGTCTCCGGCCTGTCGGCGGCTCGGGTGTAGTAGGGCGAGGACCGGGCCGATGGCCAGGATCACGGCGAGTGCCGCGAAGCCGAAGGTCAGGGTGGTGAAGGTGGCCACCGCCGCGACGAGGAGCGGGCCGCCCGCATCGCCGAGTTCGCGGCCGAGTTCGGCCGAGCCCATGGTCTGGCCGAGGCGGTCGGCGGGGGTGGACGCGGCCAGGGCGGCGAAGCCGAGCGGGGTGATCAGTCCGGTGCCCGCGCCGATCAGCGCCGCGCCGGACAGTACGCCGAACAGGCCGGGCAGCATGGCGCATCCGAGCCCGGCGGCGGTGAGCAGGAGTCCGGCGGCCAGGCCGGTACGGGTGGTGAGGCGCCCGGCGTCCAGGGCCCGCCCGGCGGCCGGCTGGACGACGGCGGCGCAGGCGGCGAGCACGGAGACGGCGGCGCCTGTGGCCACGGTGCCGAGTCCGGCGGCGGCGCCCGAGACGGGCAGGAACCCGACGCCTACGGAGAGCGCGGCGGTCGCCCCTGCGAGGGCGGCGGTCGGGGCGAGGAACGTACGGGAGGTGAGCCGCCCGGCCAGGTCGAGCACCGTCTGTCGCTTGCGGGGCAGCGGAGGCACCGCGGGCACGGCCAGCGCGGCCCAGACCGCGACGGCCACACCGAGCACCGCCATCACCGTGAAGAGCAGGCGCAGCCCGCCCGCCCAGACCAGGACACCGCCGAGCAGCGGGCCCAGGGTGTAGCCGATGGACTTGTGGAATCCGTAACTGCCGAACGCCCGGCCGTGCTTGGCGGCCGGGTTGAGCCGGGCGACCAGGGCGGAGGCCGAGGGCGAGAAGGCGGAAGCGGCGGCGCCCTGGCCCAGGCGGGCGGCCCACAGCCAGCCGGGGCTGTCCGCGATCGCGTAGAGCGCCGAGGCGGCGGCGAAGGCGATGAGCCCGCCGAGCAGGACGGGCCGGGCGCCGACGCGGTCGGCGAGAGTGCCGAAGACGGGCTTGAGCAGCACCTCGGCCCCGTCGTACAGGGCGAGCAGTCCGCCCAGGACGAGCAGCGAGGTGACCGCGTCGTCGGAGAAGCCGCCGAGGTTGGCGGCGATGCCGTGGGCACCGAACGCGGTGGTGAACCCGGCAGCGTACAAAGGCCACATGTGCTTGCCGGGTGCCGGGCGGCGTGCAGTCGTGTCCGTCATCGCCCGTCCTCCCCCTCCCCTTCGCTCCGGTGCAGGGCGGCGAACACGCGCTCCGCGTAGTCCTCGCAGACGGCCACGCACCGCTTCAGCCGCTCGGCGGCCTCACCGGCCTGCGGCGCGCCGAATACGTCGCGCGCCGTCAGGTCCCGGTGCCAGCGCCGCAGTCGCTCCAGGCTCTGTTCCTCCTCCTCCAGTTCGGCGAGGGTGAACTTGGCGATCCGGATCTCCTTGGCGATCTCCGCGTCGAACTTCCCGCAGTCCGCGAGGAACTCCGTCCAGTCCTCGGAGCGTGCGGCGGTGAACAGGGCCTCGAAACGCGCCGCGTCCTCGGGCCCGCGTCCGGCTGCCTGGAGCGTCACGGCCTGACCTTCGGCCCGCTCGGTCAGCTCGACCGCCCGCCGCACGCCGTCGGCGAAGACCGGCACGTCCGGTACGGCCCAGACGCCCTGGCCCAGCGACAGGGCCCCGACCTTCCGGAGCTCGCGCCAGACCGCCACCCGATGCCGGGACGGCTCGGCGGGCAGCTTGATCACGAGGACCAGCCACTGTGTTCCCGCTTGGTTGTTCGTCACGCCGGGAAATGTAGCAGGCGTTACATTCATATGTGGGGCGGCCTGCTCCGCGCTTTACTGAGCACGTCAAGTGCGTGATGCCGGCCCGTCGTTGGGTGGGCTGCGGCACAGGGGAGGTTGGAGCGTTGAGAGTTTCCGTGCTCGGTCCGGTGCGGGCCTGGTCCGACGACGCCACGCCGGTCGACCTGGGCGGCGTACGGCTGCGCATGCTGCTGGCCAGGCTCGCCGTCGAGGCGGGCCGCCCGGTTTCCGTCGACTCGCTCGTGGACGGACTGTGGGGTGCGCGGCCACCTGCGGACGCGGTCAACGCGCTTCAAGCCCTGGTGTCCCGGCTGCGCAAGGCCCTGCGCGGCGTGGGAACGCTCGACTCCGCGGCGGGTGGCTACCGGCTGTCGGTGCGCGCCGAGGACGTGGACGCGTACCGCTTCGAGGAACTGGCCGGTGAGGGCAGGAGAGAGCTGGCGGCAGGCCGGTGCAAGGAGGCGGCCTCCGTCCTCGATACGGCGCTCGAGCTGTGGCAGGGCGCGGCGCTGGCCGATGTGCTGGAGGCGCCGTTCGCCCAGGTGGCCACCGCGAGGCTGGACGATCTGCGGGCCGGCGCCGCCGAGGACCGCTTCGACGCGGAACTGCGGCTCGGCCGGCATGCCGACGTACTGGCCGATCTGGAGGCGGCGGGCGCGGAACGCCCGCTGAGCGAGCGGCTGGCCGGGCTGCGGATGCGCGCCCTGGCCGCGGCGGGACGCCAGTCCGACGCGCTGGCCGTGTACGAGGAGATGCGGGGCAGACTGGGCGAGGACCTTGGTGTCGACCCCTCGGCCGGACTTCGGGAGATCCATCTCGCCCTGCTGCGGGGTGAGTTGGAGCAGCGGGCCGCGGTGAACGACTCCGTACCCAATCAGCTCCCGGCAAGGCTCACCAGCTTCGTGGGCCGGGACGCCGAGCTGGACAGGCTCGCCGGGCTGATGGCCGTCTCCCGGCTGGTCACCCTCGTGGGGCCCGGTGGTGCGGGCAAGACGAGGCTCTCCCTCGAAGCGGTGACCCGGCACCGGGCGTACCGGCGCGGCCGGGTCTGGTTCGTGCCGCTGGCAGGCGTGGGCACATCGGACCAGCTGGCCGACGCGGTGCACGCGGCTCTCGGCTCCTGGGACCTGCGGGGCCCCGACGGCGGGCCCACGCACCCGGCCACCCCGGTCGACCGGGTGACCGAGGTGCTCGACGTCGGCGAGGCCGTGCTCGTACTGGACAACTGCGAGCACCTCGTCGAGGCCGCCGCGGAGCTCACGTACCAACTGCTCGACCGGCTACCGCACTTGAGGGTTCTTGCCACCAGCAGGGAGCCGCTCGCCATCACAGGGGAGGCGCTCTGCCACCTCGGCCCCCTCGGTGTGCCCACGGGGACACCGGAGCCGGCCGACGCGGCCGGTTCTGCGGCGGTGCGGCTGTTCATCGACCGGGCCGCCGGTGTCCGGCCGGACTTCGTACTCGACGAGTCCACCGTCGATGCCGTGGTGGAGATCTGCCGACGGCTCGACGGGATGCCGCTGGCCCTGGAGCTGGCGGCGGCCAGGCTGCGTTCGATGAGTGTCCAGCAGATCGCGCGGCGGCTCGACGACCGGTTCCGGCTGCTGACCTCGGGGAGCAGGACCGCGCTGCCGCGCCAGCGCACCCTGCTCGCCGTCGTCGAGTGGAGCTGGGATCTGCTGGGCGAGCCCGAGCGGGTACTGGCGCGGAGGCTGTCGGCCTTCCCCGGCGGGGCGACGCTCGCCGCGCTGGAGGTGGTCTGCGCCGACGCGGCACTGCCTGCCGGGGACGTGCTGTACGTACTCGGCTCGCTGGTCGAGAAGTCCCTGGTCGAAGCGGACGACGGCTCGGGTGGGGACGAGCCGCGGTACCGGATGCTGGAGACCGTGCGCGCGTACGCCGCCGCGCAGCTCGTCCGGGCCGGAGACAGCGTCTCGGCGCCGTTCGCTGCGTACTTCCTCGCGCTGGCCGAGGAGCACGAGCCGGGTCTGCGCACCGGTGAACAGCTGCGCTCGATGGCGCTCTTCGACACGGAGCACGACAACCTGGTCTCCGCGCTGCGGGCGGCCGTCGAGGCCGGGGACGCGCCCCTGGCGTCCCGGTTCGTGGGCGCGATGTTCTGGTACTGGGGGATCAGGGGGATGAGCACGCAGTTCGAGACGTTCCTGGCCGACGTGCTCCGCTTCGGCGACGCCCTGCCCGACCGGGCGCGCGCCGCCTTCGCGGTGGTGCGGTTGATGGCGGGCAGCCAGGTCGACGCGTCCGTCCCGGTGCGCGCGCTGATCGAGGAGTGCGAGCGGGCCGGTGCGGCGGAGTTCCATCCGTCGCTGCCGCTGTGGCTCCCCCTGCTCGGGTTCTCCTCGGGCGACGCCGGCCTCGGGGAACGCCTGCTCCGGAGTTCGCTGGACGCGCCGGACCCCTGGGTGCGGGCCGCCGCGCACTGGGCGCGCGACTCCGTCCTCACCGGGCGGGGCGAACAGCCCGCCGGTGCCCACGCGCGCCGTGAGGCGCTGCGCGGCTTCGAGGTGGTCGGCGACCGCTGGGGCCTGGGCATCGCCCTGCTCGCCGTCGGCCGGGACCATTCGCTGAGGGGCGAGCACGAGGAGGCCGTCGCCGCCTTCGAGCGGGCCGTCACGATCAGTTGCGAACTCGGCGTGGAGGACGACATCTTCAGCAGTCGTGCCGCGCTCGCGACGGAGCGGATGCGCGGCGGCGACCTGGACGGCGCCCTGCGGGACATTCACGCCGCGCAGCGCCAGGCCAAGGAGCGGGGCTATCGGCGCATGGAGGCCGAAATGCTGTTCAGCCTCGCCGAACTGCACCGCAGGTCGGGGGAGTTGGCTCAGTCCGACCAGACCCTCGACCGGCTGGACACGCTCGTCGGCCGGCTGGCACTTCCCGAGGAGATGGCCCGGGACCGGATCGCAGCCGCCCGGATGGCGAACCGGCTCGCGGAGGGTGCGGCGGCGCGGGCGCGCGAGCTGCTCCCGAGGGCCCTGCGCGGCGCCTTCGCCCGGGGCGAAGCCGCGGACATCGCCCAGGCCGCGGAACTTCTCGCCGGGCTGCTCCTGCTGGAGGGCGACCTCGGCGGGGCTGCCACGGCGTTGGGTACGAGTCAGGTTGTCCGAGGAGTATCCGATGAGGGTGACTCGCAACTGCGCGAACTGGTCGCCGAGTTGACGGAGCGACTCGGGAAGGCCGGGTACTACGAGGCGTACGGCAGGGGCGCGGGGCTGCCGAGGCAGGACGCGCTGAACCGGCTGACCGAGGAGTCCGGTCAGCCGGTGGCGTAGGAGAGCGTGTCCGGTGTTCAGGAGGCGCTCTTCCGGTAGGCCCGCATGGCCAGCGGGAAGAAGACCACAACCACACCGGCCATCCAGGCCAGGCTGCCGAGCATGGGTCCTGCGACCTCCCCACCGTTCAGCAGGCCCCGCACGGTGTCGGCCATCAGGCTGACCGGGTTGATGTCCGACCAGGCCCGGAGCCAGCCCGGCATGGTCTGCGAGGGGACGAACACATTGCTGGCGAAGGTGAGCGGCAGGACCACGACGGTCATCAGGCCCTGCACCGAGCCGGGCGCCTTGACCAGCATGCCGATGTAGACCGACAGCCAGGAGAAGCTGACAGCGAAGCCGATCAGCAGCAGGGTCGCGGCGAGGACGGACACCATGTTCGTACCGACCCGGTAGCCCATGATCAGGGCGAGAGCCGCGAGGGTGGCGAGAGCGACGACGTACCGGACGATGTCGGCCAGGACGGCGCCGATCAGCGGGGCGGAGCGGGCGATCGGCATGCTGCGGAACCGGTCGAACATCCCGGTGCCGGCGTCGGTGCTGAGAGCCACGCCGATACCGATGCTGGCCTGGAAGACGGTCATCACCATGATGCCGGGCACGATCGTCCGCAGATATGCGTCGGTGTCGCCGTCGGCGATCGCGCCGCCGAAGAGGTAGACGAACATCAGCAGGAACACGATCGGCGTCAGGATGACGTCGACGAGCGTCGCGGGGGACTTCACGAGCTTCGTGACGCCGCGCCCGGCGAGGGCGAGGCTGTGCCGGAAGGTCTGGGCCGGGCCGATACGGAGCGGGGGCGCCGCAGCGGCGGGGGTGACGGTCGGGTCGATGGTCGAGGTGCTCATGCCACGGTCCTCTCGGCGAAGGTGCTCTGCTGGTCGTTCTGCTTGCTGCTCTCTGAGTTCTCGTCCGCGGGCCGTCCGGTGAGGGCGAGGAAGACCTCGTCGAGGCTCGGCAGACGCAAGCCCAGTTCGTCGGCGCCGATGCCCGCGCCGTCGAGCTTGCGGACCAGTGCGGAGATGAGCACCGGGTCGTCGACCGGCACGGTGAGCAGACCGGTGTTCACATCACGCACGGGGGCGGCGCCGGTCAGCTCGGTCAGGATCCGGCCCACCGCGTCCAGGTCGGCGGGCACGGTCGGGCGCACCTGCAACGTCTGGCCGCCGATCCGCCGCTTGAGCTCGTCCGGCCGCCCCTCGGCGGCCACCCGGCCGCGGTCGATCACGGTGATCCGGTCGGCCAGTTGGTCAGCCTCCTCCAGATACTGCGTGGTGAGCAGCACCGTCGAACCCTCCGCAACCAGCCGCCTTACGATCCCCCAGACCTCCTGCCGCGCATGGGGGTCGAGCCCGGTGGTCGGCTCGTCCAGATACAGAACCTGCGGCCGGCCGACCAGACTCGCCGCCAGGTCCAGCCTCCGGCGCATCCCCCCGGAGAAGGTGCTGATCGGACGGCCCGCGGCCTCGGTCAGCTCGAACTGCTCCAGCAGCTCGGCGGCCCGCGCCCTGGCGTCCCGCCGCGAAAGGTCGAGCAGCCGGCCCAGCAGCACCAGGTTCTCCGTGCCGGACAGGGCCTCGTCCACCGAGGCGTACTGCCCGGTGAGCCCGATCAGCCCGCGGACCCGCACCTGGTCCTTCACCACGTCGTGGCCACCGACGGTGGCACGGCCCCCGTCGGGCCGCAGGAGCGTGGACAGAATCCGTACGGTGGTGGTCTTGCCGGCCCCGTTGGGACCGAGCACCCCGACCACCTTCCCGGCCGGCACCTCCAGGTCGACGCCGTCCAGCGCGACCATGTCCCCGTACCGCTTGACCAGACCCTCGGCCCGGATGGCGTACGACATGTTCTCTCCTCGTCAGGCCCTCGTCGTTCTCGATGAACAAGACGATGCCGACCGCCGCTGACAGCACGCGGACAGTGCGCTGACAGGGACGGGAGAGACCTGTCAGCGGGTGCCGGAGACGCAAGGGCACGACCCGCCATCTCCCATTGGCGCAGGTTGCAGTGGCCCCGTATACTTTCTGGCGCTTTTTTTCTGCGTTCATTCGCCTCTATTCATTGCTTCCTGTTTCCGGCTCTGCCGGACCTTGACCCGGAGACGTATGGAGGCGCAGCATCAGGGCATCGGCATTTCTGCCTCCCGAGGTGATCTTGTTGGTCACTCATCCGCGTCGCCGTGCCACCGACTTTCCGTCGGGAAAACTCTTCGAGGGGAATTCGGGCCGCCCGATGGTGAGCCTGGTGATTCCCCTGCGGGAACCGGGTGCGAACCTTTCCTGGCTGGTCGGACAATTGCCGGAATGTGTCGGTGAGGTGATTCTCGTCGGCGCGCCCGCCGGGAGTGTGCCCGATCTGCGGCCGGCGGGCGGCGGGCCCGCGCCGCGTCTGGTGGAGCTCTCCGCCGACGGCCCGGAGGCACTGCTGCACACCGGCCTGACCGCCGCGACCGGCGACTGCCTCGTGCTGATCGAGGCGAACGGGACCATGTCCCCGCTGGAGATCCCGCACTATCTGCACTACCTGGAGAGCGGTTTCGACTTCGTCAAGGCGTCGCGGTTCATCGCCGGTGGCAGCCCGGCCGGATACCCCCTGTTCCGCAGGCTGGGACACCGGTTCCTGCTCGCGGTGGCACTGCTGCTCTACGGGCAGCGACTGACCGACCTCTGGTACGGATTCTGCGCGTTCCGGCGCGGGTTCGTCACTCTGCTCGATCCGAGTGGCGACGGAATGGAACTGGACGTGGAGGTCGTCACGCACGCCCTGCATTACGGACTCCGTATCGCGGAAGTTCCCAGCCGGGAACTCCCGCGCCGCGACCGTACGCCCCGCCGGCACACGCTCCATGAAGGAGCCCGCATTCTGCAGGCTCTGATAGCGGGACGCCCCCGTAGTGCGCTGCTGCGCCTGGTCCCGTATCGAACGAAGGCCACTTGAAGCCTTGAAGTTCAATACCGTTCGGAATTCCGGGCACGCAAGGCAGCAGGCGAGAAGGCGTCGCAGCAACCTCGCGAATCGCCGGAAGAGGCCCATCGTGATCACCGTTCAGGTCCGCCGCCGTCCGGCGCCCCACGAGCCGCATCCCCTGCGGCGGGCGACCGACTGGCCGACCACGGTGTCCCGGCCCGCCTCCGTCACGACGCCCGCCCGGCACGGAGCGCACCCCGCCCGCCGGGCCTCCGACCGTCTGATTCCGGCGGCCCGCGCCCCGCGCGCAGCCGCCCACCGCCGGTTCGGCGCCCCGCGTCGCCGGCGGTCCCGCGTCGCCGCCGCGCACCGCGCGAGGGATGGGTTGACCGGCGCACGATCCCTGCCACCGTCCGGCGCGCCCAGATCGAGGCGGTGACGAGGGTTCGCGGGGCGGTGGCGGCCAGTCCCGTGCTGCGCCGCGCCGCTCTGAACGCGCTCAACGCGATGCCACGGCGTGGGCTTGCCGGCTGAGAACCGCGCCCTGGCAGTGCGACGTCCAGATCAATACCACCGCATCCCCCGAACCATATATATGTAACGTTTATGATGTATACTTACACTAAGGCGTGCATCGAGAGGATCAAGGAGACCGGACTTCCGCCGCGTGACCTCCGGAGGCGAGCCATGACGGAGCGCAGCGGCGGCCCACGGCGCCACCGGGGTCGCCTGAGCAGGGACCGTGTGCTGGCGACTGCCCTGGCCCTGGTCGACCGCGAGGGCCTGCCGGCGCTCAGCATGCGCCGTCTCGCCGCCGAACTCGGGGTGGAGTCGATGGCGCTCTACCGGTACACGCCCGGCAAGGACGCCCTCCTCGACGGCCTGGTCGAAGCCTTCCACCGGGAACTGCAGGAGGCCCTGGAGGAGGAACCCGAATCCGAGGCACAGGGGCCGGGGACCGCGACGACGGCCGGGTGGCGATCCGATCTCCACCGCACGGTCCGCGAGACCTACCGGGTCTCCCTGCGCCATCCCCAGGTGGTCCCGCTGCTCGCGACGCGCATGCTGGCGGTGCCGCTCTCCCGCCTCCCGCCTTCGGTGCTGCGCGCCCAGGAACGGATGCTCGCTCTGCTGGCCCACGCGGACCTGGACGCCCGGCGCACCCAACTGCTGTACCGGTCCGTCACCGCCTGGGTACTTGGCTACGTCTTCGTCGAACTACGCGCGGTCGTGGACGATCCGGACGAGCCGGAGCCCGCGATCCGGCTCGGCCTGCACCGCATGCCGGCCCAGGAGTACCCACTTCTGCGCGCCACGGCACCGGCACTCGCGTCACGGTCGGGGGAACGGGCACTTGCGGACGGCCTCGACGCCTTGCTGGACGGGTTCGCGGCGGGGGAGCGCTGAACCGGGCTGAACCGGGGTGACCGCAACCCTGACTGCACCCCTCGGCCCATCCTCACGGTCGCCCGCCCATCGCCCCCGCGTGGTGCTTGGAGCCCCTCGCACTCAACGATCCGAAAGTGAGCCATCACTGAGCGAACGCCCCTCGCTGCACGGTGGCCTGACGTACTGTTCGGCAGTGAACGCTGATGGCGTCAGGCCGTTGCGCGCCCTCGCGTGGAGGCCTGAACGGTCGGCAGGCCGCGGCGGCCCGCTGGCAATGGCGGAGGATACGAGATTCGAGCTCGTGAGGGGTTGCACCCAGCACGCTTTCCAAGCCTTGGTCTGGGGATTCTGGCGTGTACAGGAATGTTCTGAACTGCGGTGCAGCCGACTCGGCTGGGCATCTGAATGATGTTGTACGCCGGTGAACGCAACCAGAACTGCAACCACTGCTGACCTACTTGCCGTGTGTCGGGCCGTACCACTGGAGGGGTTGCCCGGTCACTGCGGCGATGCAGTCGAAGTCGTGATCGCGATGAAGCAGAGTGAGCCCCTGCAGCTCAGCGGTCGCGGCGACGACTAGATCGACTGCTCCGGCACTTCGGTGTTTCCCCTGCTTGGTGAGGGCTTCCTGGACCTGCCAGGCGCGGTCGTAGGCGCGGTCGTCGACGGGAACCCAGCCGAAGATCAGCCGCATCTCCTCGATACCGTGCACCCGATCGGCGGCCGACCGTGCGCTGTAGAAGAACTCGAGTTCGGTGATGGGGCATGTCGCGATGAGTCCAGCTGCGGCGGCCTGGTCCCAGCCGTACTGCTCCGCGTCCCCGCGCATGAACCGCGCGAGCGCGCTGGTGTCGATCAGGAACTGGGCCGCGTTCACCGGCGGTAGTTCTCCTTGTTCTCGAACAGCTCCAGATCAAATGCGCCGTCGCCCGCCGCGGCCCGCAGCCGGGCGAGAGCCAGGGCGCGACGCCGACTCTCCAACACCTCGCGAAGAGCGGTGTTGACGGTCTCCTTCTTGGTGCTCGTCCCGAGGGCTTTCGCCACGTCCGCGACCAGATCGTCGTCCAGGTCGATGACTGTCCGACTCATGTGCGCCTCCTTGATATCAAATGTGGAGACAAGTATATCTCGGGAGGTGCCCCACGGGGTGTCATCGGGCGCCCTGGCCGCCCCGGCCTGACCGCGAGGTCCGGGCACCGGGCATGGCCGCAGCATCCCCTCTCCGCCCCGCCCCGCCCCGCCCCGTGCCGCGCCTGACGCGACGAGCCAGTGGTAGAAGTCTGGTCCACCTTGCTCCGAAACGAAAGCATTCGTCGAATTTCTATTCTCCGCCGACATGGGAGGCCCCATTCTCCACATCATCGGGATGCACGATGGAGTCCTGGATTCCCAAGATTTTCATAAGCGACTTGACCGACACGACTCGGCTATTGCCAATCCAGAGCACTCTAAAAGAGAGGGAGCCCTTCCCGGCCATCCTTGATGCTTGCGATTCTGATAGACCAGCAGCGTTGGCTGCCTCGCTGAAGCCAATATATTGCGGCAGTAGATCAGAAATTCGATAATAAAGATTCTTCCCGTCAACCCAGGATCGCCCCACCTGTGTGGGAGTAATGCAGGGGGACTCTTCCTCATCGCGGCAACCGCTGCGGAGCCTGTCATGAAAGATTTTGACGTGGCCCATCGCTCCCATTCGTTGCAGCAGGGCTCCTGTGCGCTCGCCGCGAATCCTCTCATCGGCATCCGGATCCAGCACCGTGCCGGCGTCAACGATTGACGATGCGCGCAGCGTGGAATCTTCCTCATGCGCTGCATCAGCAATCAAATATTCCGCACTTGCCGCACACGTTTCCGAGCTCCCGGTTTCCACCAGGCCGCGAGCGCCGGTGAACGCGCGGGTCATCATGGTATCCAGGAGTTTCCTGGAAGGCACGCCGCCTGCCATGGAAAACCACGTCTCCAGTGCTCCTTCTACCATCGCAGACCTGATGTCAGAGATCTCATATTGCCATTTTCTCGCCAACTCTTTCGACCATCCCCCAAAGTAGGGAGTCAGTAGATCCAGTAGGATCATCAACCATTTCTCCCGCTCCTTTTGGTCGCTTTCTCTCGCCAGAGTTCCCACCGACTCCCAGAGGCGCAGGCTTGCTACGGATTTCGATCGGCCAAGTTGAACTTTCTCGCGCAGCACCTGATATGTGGGATGATTCTTGATCGCACACACTTGGACATCGCCGACATGTGCACAGATGGGCTCCCCGTCGCAGTCACGCAGAACTCGTTCAGTGATGAGAGTGAAGACATCGCGCATGGTTTTCCTCTCGCAGCGCCGGGTCTGGCTTTCGGAAAATCATGGGGCGCGGCAGTTGCGCTTCGAGGATTTCTGCTTGGATTCAGCCCCATCGAGTGAACTATGTTTGGCGGTAGAAAATATGCGGGGCATGAGTAGCACCACTCGACAGGTGCGCTCCGCCTGCGGCGGAGTGAGGTCCTCGGCCTCATGTGGACGCATATGGACCTCGCGCTAAAGGTCCTGACGGTCCACCGGAACCGGCTACGCACATGACTGCGCCAGTCG
Source organism: Streptomyces sp. NPDC055749 (assembly GCF_053617235.1). Taxonomy (NCBI): domain Bacteria; kingdom Bacillati; phylum Actinomycetota; class Actinomycetes; order Kitasatosporales; family Streptomycetaceae; genus Streptomyces; species Streptomyces sp. NPDC055749. The sequence continues at coordinate 183,588 of NZ_JBSHFH010000002.1, forward strand.
CTGCTCGTACTGCTGTGGCTCGGCTTCGCACCAGGTCGCCTTGGTCGTCGAAGGGGGAGGCGGAGTGGAGGCCGTGACGGCAGATGTCCAGTACGTGCCGGGTTCGATGGTGCGTTCGGCGCTGCCGACGGCGCAAAGGAGCGCAGGGCGACGAAGAACGGATCCTGGCAGGTGCAGGCCGGCGGAACGCAGAAGGCCCCCACCGCAAGCGGTGGGGGCCTTCGACGTATTGCCCGGTGAGAGCAATGGCGGAGGATGCGAGATTCGAACTCGTGAGGGGTTGCCCCCAACACGCTTTCCAAATGTTCGCCCGCCTGTACGGGGACGGTCACGGGCATGCCGACCTGCGGCCGAACCATCGGTTACAGACTCGCCGAACTGTGGTGTACGCGCGTGAATGAGACCAGAACTGAGACCGGGCGCGCGTTCATTTACCGACCTGCGGGCCGTACCACTGCATGGCTTGGCCGGTGATAGCGGCGATGCCTTCGAAGTCGTGGTCGCGGTGCAGGAGGGGCAGTCCCTGGAGTTCCGCGGTGGCGGCAACGACGAGGTCCACAGCTCCCGCACTGCGGTGCTGACCGCGCTGGGTCAGCAGCTGCTGGCGGTTCACGTCAGTAAAGGCACCCGGATCGAAGGTGGTGAAACCGCACGACGCGTGGCTTGGCCTACTTCTTGATCTCGTTGATGCAGAGGACGAACTGCTCGCCCGAGCTTCGCCGACCTCCGGTCTGCTCCTGGTAGCCGATGTCCGACTTGCCCTTGCACTTGTCCGTGTCCAGCGTGTCGGGGATCACTTCGACCACCGTGTACGTGGCTTCAGCGCCGCCGCACTCCACAACCTGCAGGTCTGGAGCCGTCGTCGACCCGTTGTTCTTCATGCAGTCGCCGGCCTTCGCCGTATCCGCATCGTCACGGCTCGCGAAGTAGCCCACCGCGCACATGATGAGGACGACCACTACGGCGATGCCCTTCAGAATCTTCATGACACCCATGCCCCCGCTCCGGGACGGCGGCACGGGCGCCGGCTGCTGTGGGTACCCGTACCCCGGCTGCGGAGGCTGGTGTGCATGCGGGGCGGGCTGGCCGTAAGGGTTGGCGCCTTGCTGCGGCGGATAGGTCATATGGGATTCCCCCGTTGATGCTTGCACGTTCGATTGTCGTGAGCACGCTATAGGACGAAGTCGTCATCCCTTCAATGCGGCAGCGAGGCGGCGACCATGACGATCAGTGAGACGGAATGCTCCTCGAGAGCGACCCTGGGCGGCTCGCTGTGGACGCAGGTGGCGGCGCATGTGGGTCGGCGGCCGACTGCGAGCGCCGGCGGCAGATGGTTGGCGAGAAGACTCCTCTTCCCGAGGCGGCCGACCGGCGGATTCACCCTGCCTCGGATGCCGTCAAAGCGGTCGCGGAATCTCATGCTGATCTTGCCCGTCGAGCGGTACGGGCGCGACGCGGCCATGTTCTGTGGCGTGTGCCGTGAGCTCCCGAACGGTCGGTAGGCGACAGCGGCCCGCCGGCGACGACTGCAACCGGAACTGAGACCACCAACGTCGAAGGGCCCCGCAGCAAGCTGCGGGGCCCTTCGACGTATTGCCCGGTGAGAGCAATGGCGGAGGATACGAGATTCGAACTCGTGAGGGGTTGCCCCCAACACGCTTTCCAAGCGTGCGCCCTAGGCCACTAGGCGAATCCTCCGCGGCAAACAATACAAGACGTTGGGGAGTGCTCGCGAACACGTTCCCCCGGAGCCGTCCCCGGGGCCGAACCGGTGGACCGGAGGGTGTGGGGATCGGCTAAGGTGGGCGTCAGCCCCTCACGTGGCGCTATCTGACTGAACTCCCCCAGGGCCGGAAGGCAGCAAGGGTAGGTCGGCTCTGGCGGGTGCGTGGGGGGCGCTTGCGTTCCCGGGGGCTTGTCGGGGCCGTGGTGTGCCCGGTGCGGGGCCGGTTGTCAGTCCGCCCCGATAACCTCGTATGTGTGTCGTCCCTTGCGCTGTACCGCCGCTATCGCCCCGAGTCGTTCGCCGAGGTCATCGGTCAGGAGCATGTCACTGACCCCCTGCAGCAGGCCCTGCGGAACAACCGGGTCAATCACGCGTACCTGTTCAGCGGGCCGCGGGGCTGTGGAAAGACGACCAGTGCGCGCATCCTCGCCCGCTGTCTGAACTGCGAGCAGGGGCCGACGCCGACGCCGTGCGGGGAGTGCCAGTCCTGCCAGGACCTCGCGCGCAACGGGCCGGGTTCGATCGATGTGATCGAGATCGACGCCGCATCGCACGGAGGCGTGGACGACGCCCGTGACCTGCGGGAAAAGGCGTTCTTCGGGCCCGCTTCGAGCCGATACAAGATCTACATCATCGATGAGGCGCACATGGTCACCCCGGCAGGGTTCAACGCCCTGCTGAAGGTGGTCGAGGAGCCGCCGGAGCACCTCAAGTTCATCTTCGCGACCACCGAACCCGAGAAGGTCATCGGCACGATCCGGTCGCGTACGCACCACTACCCGTTCCGGCTGGTCCCCCCGGGGACGTTGCGCGGATATCTCGCCGAGGTGTGCGGCAAGGAGAACAGTTACGTCGAGGACGGCGTCCTGCCCCTGGTCGTCCGGGCCGGTGCCGGCTCCGTGCGTGACTCGATGTCGGTCATGGACCAGTTGCTGGCGGGCGCGGGCGACGACGGTGTGACATATGCCATGGCGACCTCGCTCCTGGGGTACACGGACGGGTCGCTGCTGGACTCCGTCGTGGACGCCTTCGCTGCGGGTGACGGCGCCGCGGCCTTCGAGGTCGTGGACCGGGTGATCGAGGGCGGCAACGATCCGCGGCGCTTCGTCGCCGACCTGCTGGAGCGACTGCGCGACCTGGTGATCCTGGCCGCCGTTCCGGACGCGGGGGAAAAGGGCCTCATCGACGCGCCCGCCGATGTCGTCGAGCGGATGCAGGCCCAGGCGTCGGTCTTCGGCGCCGCCGAGCTGAGCCGTGCGGCCGACCTGGTTAATGAAGGGCTCACGGAGATGCGCGGGGCTACGTCTCCCCGGCTCCAGGTGGAGCTGATCTGCGCCCGGGTCCTGCTGCCCGCCGCCTTCGACGACGAGCGTTCGCTCCAGGCCCGGCTGGACCGGCTGGAGCGCGGAGCCTCGTTCGCGACCGCCGCTGCCGGACCTGCCATGGGGTACGTGCCGGGGCCGGAGGCCCACACCATGGCTCCGGTCGCGCCGCCCGCCGCCGTACAGCCCGCCGGGAATCCCGAGGCCGGACCCGCTGCCGCGCGTGCGGCGGTACGGGGCGAGGCCCCCGCCGCACCGCCCGCCGTACCCTCCGCCCCGCAGGCAGCCCCGCAGGTCCAGCCCGCGCCCGCGCCCCCGGCCCCGGTGGCTCCCGCGGCCCCCGTTGAGCAGCCCCCCGCCGAGCAGCGGCCCGGGGCGTGGCCCGCCGCGGCCGGAGCCGAGGCGGGACGCCGGCCCGGTGGCTGGCCGACCGCGTCCGTCCCCGGCCGGACCCCGCCCGCGCAGACCGCACCCCCGGCCCCGTCCCAGGCCGCACCCGCCGCCTCCGCGCCCCCGCCACCCGAGCCGAGTCAGGGCATGGCCCAGGGCGCCGGCGGCGCCGCCCAGGTGCGGAACATGTGGCCGGACATCCTGGAGGCCGTCAAGAACCGTCGCCGGTTCACCTGGATCCTGCTCAGCCAGAACGCCCAGGTCACCGGCTTCGACGGCACCACCTTGCAGATCGGCTTCCTCAGCGCGGGCGCCCGCGACAACTTCGCGACCAGCGGCAGCGAGGAGGTGTTGAAGCAGGCACTCGCCGAGCGGTTCAACGCCCAGTGGAAGGTGGAGGCGGTCATCGACCCCTCCGGCGGCTCCGGCCAGCCGCCGCAGACCGGCGGGGGACGCCCGCCGGCCGCCCCCTACCAGCCCGCGCCCACGCCGCAGCCGTACGAACCCCCCGCTCAGCAGCAGGGACAGCAGGGACAGCAGTACGGACAGGGACAGGGACAGCATCAGGGGAGCCAGCAGGGGCAGCAGCCCCCGCCGTCCCAGTCCTCGGGCTCCGGCGGCACGGGTGCCGGTCCCGGTGGCGAATCCATGTCGCAGTCCTCCTACGCTCCCGAGCCGCCGCGCTCCGTGGCACCGGAGGACGACACTCCGGAGGCCGACGACCCGGATCTCGTCGACTCGGCGCTCTCCGGTCACGACCTGATCGTCCGCGAGCTGGGCGCCACGGTCGTGGAGGAGTTCATCAACGAGCAGTGAGCCCGGGGCGTACCCGCCCTCCGCCGTGTCCACGGGGCGGAGCCCGTCAAGCGGTCCGGCCCCCGGCGGCTAGGCTGCACCCCGTGAAGGTCCTCGTCATCGGCGGCGGCGCCCGCGAACACGCCCTGTGCCGCTCTCTCTCCCTCGACTCCGACGTCACCGCTCTGTACTGCGCCCCCGGCAACGCCGGAATCGCAGAGGTGGCCGAACTGCACCCGGTCGACGCGCTCGACGGCGACGCCGTCGCGCGCCTCGCCACCGAACTGGGCGCCGAGTTGGTGGTCGTCGGCCCGGAGGCACCGCTTGTCGCCGGAGTCGCCGACTCCGTGCGCGCCGCAGGCATCCCCTGCTTCGGCCCCTCGCGCGAGGCGGCCCAGCTGGAGGGGTCCAAGGCGTTCGCCAAGGACGTCATGGCCGGCGCCAACGTCCCGACCGCCCGCAGCTACGTCTGCGCCACCCCCGCCGAGATCGACGCGGCTCTCGACGCCTTCGGCGCCCCGTACGTCGTCAAGGACGACGGTCTGGCGGCCGGCAAGGGTGTCGTCGTCACCGACGACGTCGAGGAGGCCCGCGCCCACGCGCTGGCCTGCGACCGCGTGGTCATCGAGGAGTTCCTCGACGGCCCCGAGGTCAGCCTCTTCGCGATCACCGACGGCACCACCGTCGTGCCGCTCCAGCCCGCCCAGGACTTCAAGCGGGCCCTCGACAACGACGAGGGCCCGAACACCGGAGGCATGGGCGCGTACTCGCCCCTTCCCTGGGCCGACCCGAAGCTGGTCGACGAGGTCATGGAGAGCGTCCTCCAGCCGACCGTGGACGAGCTCCGCCGCCGCGGCACCCCGTTCTCCGGGCTGCTGTACGCGGGCCTCGCGATCACCTCGCGCGGCGTCCGGGTCATCGAGTTCAACGCCCGCTTCGGCGACCCCGAGACGCAGGTCGTCCTGGCCCGCCTGAAGACCCCGCTGGCCGGTGTACTCCTCGCTTCCGCCAACGGCACCCTGGACCTCGTACCCCCGCTGAACTGGCGTGACGACGCAGCTGTCACCGTGGTCATCGCCTCGCACAACTACCCGGCGACGCCCCGCACGGGCGACCCGATCGACGGGCTGGCGGATGTCGCGGCACAGGATGCCCCGCATGCGTTCGTCCTGCACGCCGGGACCAGGCAGGACGGCGACACGGTCGTCAGCGCCGGGGGCCGTGTGCTCTCGGTGACCGCGACGGGCAAGGACCTCTCCCGGGCCAGGGAGCGGGCCTACACGGCGCTCGGCCGTATCCGCCTCGACGGCTCGCAGCACCGTACGGACATCGCCCTGAAGGCCGCACGGGACGCAGAGACCGCCGGGGCAGCAGGGGCAGCAGGGACCACCGGAGTCTGAGCCGGCTCCGCCCGCGCACCGCGCCCGCGCCCGACGGCCGCACACGTGCCCGGCACCTCCCCGGAGGTGCCGGGCACGGCTGTATGCAGACCCCCACCGCCGTACGCCCCGTACGCCGGGGTGCGCGGCGCCCGTGCGCCGCATGTACCGGAGAACAGCGAACCCATGAGAACCGGCGCGTCAGCAGCTTTAGCCAAAGCCATTCCATCGGGTGACGACTCGGCCATCCGGATGACGCCCGCCGAGGTCCCAACTAGGGTGCGGCGCAAGCGTTCCGGCACTTGGCCCACCGGCATTGCGATGTCAGTGACGGGTGCCACAGTGGGGGAGTGAGCAACACCGTCGCGGGGACAGAGGGGGTGACATCCGGCCGTGTCCGGTACCGGGTTGGGTGAGGAGCTGGGCGCGCTGGCTGCGCGTGCCCGAGCTCTCGCGCTGCTGCGCATCCGCAGCAGAGCAGTGGCCGTGGCGATCCTGCCCGCGGCCGTGGCCGTCGTGCTGCTGGCCGCGTCGCTGCAGGGCCGTATCAGCGGCAGCGTCTGGGACACCGTCCGCTGGACGGTGACGGCCTGCGCGCTCGTCGTGCTGCTGGTCGCCGCCGCGGTGGCCTTCGCGGTGGCCAGGGCGAGACCGGCGGTCAGTCCGACCGTGGCCGTTACGGAGCGGTCGGCCCCCGACCTCTATCGCCTGGTCAGGGACCTGGCCGACCGGCTCGAAGTGCCGGCTCCCTCGGCCATAGCGCTGACCCCGGACTGCGACAGCTGGCTGGAGGACCGTACGCACCCCGCCACGCAGCCGGGCGCCTCGGCCATGGCCAAGGGGCTCGTGGCCGGCCGGCCACGCCGTCGCGTGCAGGATGCTCCGGTCCTCGTCATCGGCTCCCCCTTCCTCTGGTGGATGCGCGTCGCCGAGCTGCGGGCGGTCCTCGCCCCGGTCGTCGCAGGCACGGGCTCCTCCGCGCACCCCGACATAGCCGCGGCCCGCCGTTTCGTACGAGGGCTCGACGCCGCCGTCGCCGACGCAGCCGCGCCCGGACAGGGTGCGATACGGGGGCTGCCGCTCGCGTTCGTCGGCTGGGTCGCCCGGATTCTGCTGCGCAGTTGCCGGGAGCACGCGGCCGAGATGGAGCGGTGCGTGGCCTCCGCCGCGTCGATGCGGGCCCAGAGCGTGGATTACGGGCTGCGGATCGTCGCCCAGGAGCAGGTCGGCCTCGCCTACGCGGGCTGGGACCGGCTGCTGACCCGGGTCGCACTGCCCGCCTGGCGGATGGGCCGCTGGCCGTCGAGGCTCGACGCGGGCGTCGTCTCCGCCCTCACCGAGCTGTCCCGGCGGGACCGGCTGGCGGACGGCTTCACCTCCCGGCTCGGTGAACGTCCCGCCTGCGACCTGCTCGAAGAGCCGGGCGTCGCCGACGAAGCGGCCTCGCTGCTGGCCGCCAGGCTCTTCCACGGCGGGCCCGCGGAGAACGGTCCCGACTGGTCCCCGGTCGACTGGCAGCAGTATCCGGAAGAGGTCGTCGACCGGAAATGGCGCGCCGAGGCCGCCCGGCTCCACCGGGTCCTCGACTCCATGGGTGTGCCGCCCACGGCCGCGACCGACCCCGCCGACCCGGCGGTCCCCACCCTGGCCCGCGTCATCGGCCATCTGACGGGTTCGCCCGCGGGCGGCGAAGAGCTCGCGGCCGGAATCGGCGCGGCGGTGGCCCGAGAGGAGGCCCAGACGCCCCGGCCGGTGGCAGGCGGCGCGGACTCCGCGAAGAGCGGTACGGGCGCCGACGCCCTCGACTTCTGGGGCTCGGACCCACTCCCGCTCTTCCCGCTCCAGCCGCCCCGTACGGGCACGGAGCTGCTCACCGACCATGTGGTGGCGATGGTCTGCTGCGCCGCCGTCGACACGGCGGGCGCGGCCCCCGGGCTCGACTGGCTCGACGGTCCCGCACTGCTCGTCGACGGGAAGCGCCGGGCCGACCTGGGCGGCCCCGTCCTCAGCCTGGTCGAGGACGGCGACGCGGAGCCGCTGCATATGTGGCTCTCCGAGGTGGGAGTCCGCACGGACAAGCCCGTCCGCCTCGTGTGACCGGCGGGGTACGGGGGTGGGGGTGCGGCACCCGTATACGGAAGCCGCACCCCCGCCTCCAGCAGGCGCCCCCAGCAGGCGGGTTCCACGGAGACCCACAGCCCCAATACCCGGAAGGGTAGGTTCCGTTCACGTCAATTCGCGACGAACGGTGACGGAGTGCATGCGTTATGTGATGTGCTGGGGATCGGCGCTGACATCCGGCGCACCAGAGTTGTCCGGGGGACTCGAGGGAGGGGAGCGGTATGGGGGCGGAGCAGATTCGGCGATGGGAGTCGGGTGCACTCGCGCATGCCGTGAGCGATCCCTTCGGGCAGGGCCCCCTGCCCTGGCTGCGCGGCAGCGAGAACTACTTCGACGACACCGGCCAGGTCGTCCCCTGGTACGCGGACCCCGAGCTCGGACGGGGCGGCACCGGCGGAGGCACCCGTACCGCCGACGACGTGCACCGTCAGATCAAGGGCTTCGTCTCGCCCGGCGCCGCGGCCCCCGGTGAGGCGATCGACTTCCACATCACCGTGGACCCACCGCAGCAGTTCTCCGTCGATGTCTACCGGATCGGTCATTACGGTGGCGACGGCGCCGCCAAGATCACCACGAGCCCCCGGCTCTCCGGCATCGTCCAGCCGGCCCCGCTGGCCGCGGACCGCACGGTCTCCTGCCACCACTGGTGGCTCTCCTGGCGGCTCCAGATCCCCAGCTACTGGTCCGTCGGCGCGTACGTGGCCGTCCTCACCACCGCCGACGGTTACCGCTCCCACATCCCCTTCACGGTCCGCGACGACCACCCCGCCGACCTGCTCCTCCTGCTCCCGGACATCACCTGGCAGGCGTACAACCTCTACCCGGAGGACGGCCGCACCGGCGCCAGCCTCTACCACGCCTGGGACGAACAGGGGCGGCTGCTCGGCGAGGAGGACGCCGCCGCCACCATCTCCTTCGACCGGCCGTACGCGGGCGCTGGACTGCCCCTCCACGTCGGTCACGCCTACGACTTCATCCGCTGGGCCGAGCGGTACGGGTACGACCTGGCCTACGCCGACGCCCGCGATCTGCACGCGGGCCGCGTCGACCCCAGCCGCTACCGCGGCCTGGTCTTCCCCGGACACGACGAGTACTGGTCGCTGCCCATGCGCCGTACCGCCGAGCTCGCCCGCGACACCGGCACCTCGCTCGTCTTCCTCTCCGCCAACACCATGTACTGGCAGGTCGGACTCTCCCCTTCCGCCTCCGGAGTCCCCGACCGCCTGCTCACCTGCCGCAAGCGCCGAGGGCCCGGAAAGCCCGCCCTGTGGCGCGAGGTCGACCGCGCCGAGCAGCAGCTCCTCGGTATCCAGTACGCGGGCCGGGTCCCCGAACCCCACCCACTGGTCGTACGGAACGCGGAGCACTGGCTCTGGGACGCGACCGGCGCCACCGAGGGCGACGAGATCGACGGGCTGGTGGCGGGCGAGGCCGACCGCTACTTCCCGCGCACCACGCTCCCCGAACACGAGAACCGCATCCTGCTCGCCCACTCGCCGTACCGGGACAGCGACGGAGCCACCCGCCACCAGGAGACCTCCCTCTACCGGTCCCCGTCCGGCGCCCTCGTCTTCGCCTCCGGCACCTTCGCCTGGTCCCCGGCACTGGACCGCCCCGGCCATGTGGACCCGCGAATCCAGCGCGCCACGGCCAACCTGCTCGACCGCATCTGCAAGCGCGACTAGGCCTCCGCGACTCTCCCGGGCCCCGCCCCCCGCCGCGCCACCTCGATACGGGACAATCGGAACGACTCCTGGATCAACCTACGCGGAGGCAGCGTGTCCGGTTTCGTAGAAAAGCCCGAGCCCGTGCGGGTCCCGGGTCTCACCCACCTGCACACAGGCAAGGTGCGCGACCTGTACCGGAACGAGGCGGGCGACCTCGTCATGGTCGCCAGCGACCGTATGTCCGCGTACGACTGGGTCCTGCCCACCGAGATCCCGGACAAGGGCCGCGTCCTCACCCAGCTCTCGCTGTGGTGGTTCGACCAGCTCGCCGATCTCGTACCGAACCACGTCCTGTCCACGGAGCTCCCCGCCGGAGCCCCCGCGGACTGGGCCGGCCGCACGCTGATCTGCAAGTCGCTGCGGATGGTGCCCGTCGAGTGCGTCGCGCGCGGCTATCTGACCGGTTCCGGTCTCGTCGAGTACAACGCGTCCCGCACCGTCTGCGGCCTCGGCCTCCCCGAGGGCCTCGTCGACGGCTCCGAGCTCCCGGCGCCGATCTTCACGCCCGCCACCAAGGCGGCCGTCGGGGACCACGACGAGAACGTGAGTTACGAGGAAGTGGTCCGGGAGGTCGGCGCTGAGACGGCCGCCCAACTGCGCCGGACGACCCTCGATGTGTACGGCCGGGCACGCGACATCGCGCGTGAGCGCGGGATCATCCTCGCCGACACGAAGTTCGAGTTCGGCTTCGCTACCAACGGTGAGGGCCAGGACGAGTTGATCATCGGCGACGAGGTGCTGACCCCGGACTCCTCGCGCTTCTGGCCCGCCACCACCTGGGAGCCGGGCAGGGCTCAGCCCTCGTACGACAAGCAGTTCGTGCGTGACTGGCTGACCTCGCCGGCCTCCGGCTGGGACCGCAAGAGCGAGCAGCCGCCCCCGGCGCTGCCCCAGGAGATCGTGGACGCGACCCGCGCCAAGTACATCGACGCGTACGAGCTGCTGACCGGCACCACCTGGTCGTAACGCCGTAGCGGGGGCCCTGCCAAGAGCAGGGCCCCCGCCACGCAGACACGAAGAAGGCCCCGGTCACGAGGACCGGGGCCTTCTTGCGTGGAGCGAACGACGAGGTTCGAACTCGCGACCTCAACCTTGGCAAGGTTGCGCTCTACCAGCTGAGCTACGTTCGCATTGCGCCGAAGCGCGATGCCTACTATACCCAACCTCGATCCCGTGCGAGACGCACCGCCGCATGACGGTTCTCCGCACCGAGTTTGGAGACGGCGGCCGAGAGATAGTTCCGCACCGTCCCCTGGGTCAGCGACGCCCGCTCGGCGATCTCCGCCACCGGTGCTCCGTCCGCCGCCAGTTCCAGCACCTCGGCCTCCCGGGCGGTCAGCGGAGAGTCCCCCGCGGAGATCGCGTCGGCGGCCAACTCCGGGTCCACATAACGGCTTCCGGCGTGCACGGTACGGATGATCTCGGCCAGCCGCCGGGCGCTCACCGTCTTCGGTACGAAGCCACGCACGCCCGCCGCGAGCGCCCGCTTCAGATGTCCGGGCCGCCCGTGACTCGTCACGATCATGGTCCGGCAGCCGGGCAGATCGGCCCGCAGCGATGTGGCGACCTTCACACCGTCCGCCCCCGGCATCTCCAGATCGAGGACCGCGACATCGGGGCGGTGCGCCAGCGCCATGGCGATCGCCTCGGGTCCCGTCGCCGCCTCCGCGACCACGACGAGGTCGTCCTCCAGTGCGAGCAGCGCGGCGAGCGCGCCCCGGATCAGATGCTCGTCATCGGCGAGCAGGACCCGAACGGGGTGTGGTGGCGCGGATGTCATCGTTCCTCCAGAAGGGTCGGCAGGAGCGCCGGGCCGGCGGTCGGCGGCAGGTCGGCCGGTACGGGCGGCCCCTGCTGCGGCACCCGCAGCGGCACCGTCGCGGTCAGGCGGAAGAGGCCGTTGCCCGCCAGGCCGGCCTCCAGGGAACCGTCGATCGCACCGAGCCGCTCCCGCAGCCCGTCCAGGCCCGAGCCCCCACCCGGACCGCCACCATCGCAGCCATCCCTGCCATCACTGCTGAAAACGCCACTGCCGCCCACCGACGCATCCCCGCTTCCGGGCGCACCGGCCGCCCCCGCGGACACGGCCCCGTCGTTCTCGACCTCCAGCCGCACCGAGGTCTCCGTCCGCCGGATCCGGATCGTGCACCGCCGCGGGTCGCCGTGGCGCAGCACGTTGGTCGCCGCCTCACGCACGACCCAGCCGAGCGCCGACTGCACCGGCGCCGCCAGCCGCCCCCCGTCGGCCCCTGAACCGGTGAGGAGGTCGGCGCCCTCGGTGGTGCAGGCGATCCCGGCCGCCCGCAACACGCTCTGGGCGCCCATGAGTTCCGTACTCAGATCGGCTTCCCGGTATCCCCGTACGACATCGCGCACTTCCTGCTGGGAGGCGCGGGCGATCCGCTGCACCTCGACCATCTGGTCCACCGCCTCGGGCCTGCCGCGCTGGGCGAGCTCCACGGCGAGTTCGCTCTTCAGCGCGATGACGGCCAGATTCCGGCCCAGCACGTCGTGCATGTCCCGCCCGAACCGCAGGCGCTCCTCCGCGACCGCGAGCCGCGCCTCCACGTCCCGGGCCTCGCGGAGCTTCCACATCACGTCCAGCATCCAGGCTGAGCAGCGCGAAGTGATCACGACCCAGCCGCCCCAGAAGCCGACCGACATCACGCAGCCGGTCACCAGCTCACGGCCGCCGCCGATGAGCACGGCCGCCCCGCACACCACCCCGAGCAGGCACACGTGCGCAGCGGCCAGGGTCCGCCGCCGTGCGATCAGGCTGGTCCACATGCCGAAGGGCACCACGGCCGAACCGAGCGCGATCCACAGTTCGGGGAACTCCGTGGGCCCGGCCTGGGCGGCGAGCCACAGCGTCGCCGCCAGATTCCCGGCCATCAGAGCCGCGCCGGCCAGCAGTTGGGCGCGGGCAACGGTCGCACGCCCCAGGTACGCCTCCAGGGAGACCGACGTCATTCGTGTGGCGTGGACGCCCTGGGCCACCGCGAGCAGACAGCTGAGGACGATCGACCAGGGGTCGGCCGACGCACGGACGGGCCGGGTCACCGACAGTGCCGCCTGCCCGGCGACTCCCAGCCACACCAGGGCGTACAGCGTCGAGCGTGTGTAGAGATCAACCTTGTCGAACCCGCTGCGGCCCCGCCAGCCCCGTACCCGTACCCACACAATGACCCCTCAGCGCCGCGGGTCCCAGCGGAACCACCGCTGCCCAGCAAACACCGCGTTCGCGGTCCAAGCCAGCGTGGTCAGTGCGGCCCCCAGCAGATCCTGGCTCTCCGTGCCGCCCAGCCAGCCGGCCCGTACGAGAGTCATCGTCCCGGTCAGCGGCAGCAGTTCGCACAGCGAGGCCACCCGCTCGGGGAAGACCTCCAGCGGTACGAAGAGGCCCGAGCCCAGCATCGAGACGAAGAACAGCGGCAGCGTCGTGAGCTGCGCGGTCTGCACGGTGCGGGTCAGCGCGGAGGTGGCCGCCGCCAGCGCGGTCAGCAGTACGAGGCCCAGCAGCAGCCCCGCGACGAGCAGTTCGGGCCGCTGAGGTGCCCCGAGACCGAAGGCGATCGTGCCGACCGCGACGATCAGCACGCTCTGGGCGAGCGCCAGCAGAACCGAAGGCAGGGCGGTCCCGGTGAGGATCTCGCGGTCGGAGACCTCCCCCGTACGCAGCCGCTTGAGGACGAGTTCCTCGCGCCGGGCCACGTACGAGGAGACCAGGTTCATGTAGACGACCTGGAGCAGGACCATGCCGATGCCCCCGGACAGGGCCGCGCCGGCCACGGTCAGCCCGGTACCGCCGAGGTCCATCCGGTCCAGTGAGGACTTCATCGCGACGATCATGATCAGCGGCATCAGGAGCGCGACGAAGACGGCCGTCCTGTTGCGGATGAGGAGGGTCAGCTCGGCGCGTCCGAGCGCGCTCAGCCGTCTCGTAACCGTGGTGCTCGTCATGCCGTGGCCACCCTCTCGGTCTTCGGGTCCGTCGTCGCGATGTCGAGGAACGCGTCTTCGAGCGAGGCGGAACGGGCATCGAGCCCGACGAGCTGTACGCCGGACTCCCGGGCCCAGCCGAGCAGTTCGTGGAGGGACTCCTGGAGCCGATGGGTACGGATCTCGATCCGGCGGCCCTCGCCGCCGGCCCGCAGCGACAGCGGAAGCTGAGCCACGCGTACCCCTTCGGGCAGCTCGAACCGGATCCGGGACGGCCGCGCGGCCGTCACCTCGGCGGTCGTCCCGGATGCCACGATCCGCCCCTGGTGCATGATCGCCAGCCGGTCCGCGAGCTCCTCGGCCTCTTCCAGGTAGTGCGTGGTCAGCAGCACCGTCGTTCCGCTGTCGCGCAGGCCCCGCACCAGTTCCCAGGTGTCGCGCCGGCCCTCCGCGTCGAGTCCGGTCGTCGGCTCGTCGAGGAAGAGGACCTCGGGCCGCGAGGTGAGGGCGAGCGCTAGGTCGAGGCGCCGTTTCTCGCCGCCGGACAGCTGCTTGACCCGTACCCGGGCGCGGCCGGACAATCCGACCAGCTCGATCGTCTCGCCCTCGGGACGGGCATTGCTGGTGCAGGCCGACCACATCCGTACGGTCTCGGCGACCGTCAGATCGGACGGGAAGCCGCCCTCCTGGAGCATCACGCCGGTCCGGGGGCGGACGGCCGCTCGTTCGCGGTACGGGTCGTGGCCGAGGACGCGCACCATTCCGCTGTCGGGTCCGGCCAGGCCCTCCAGGAGTTCGACGGTGGAGGTCTTGCCCGCGCCGTTCGTCCCGAGCAGGGCGAACAGCTCGCCCCGGGCCACCGAGAAGGAGACCCCGGAAACGGCCTCGAAGCCGCCGGCGTAACTGCGCCGTACCTCGTCCGCCTCGATCACGGCAGCGCTCGCGCCGTGCTTGAGAATGTCGTCGCTGGTCATGACTTCAGACTTCCGCCGGTACGGGCCCGGGGGCAGTGCGCCCTGTCATCACTGCTCATGACAAACGTCATGGCGGACCGGGTGTGAATGGCGCGGGATATCGGGGAAATCCGAGGAGGCGTACGACAAAGGCCCTGACCGATGAAATCGGTCAGGGCCTTTGATCAAGAGCGGACGACCAGGTTCGAACTGGCGACCTCAACCTTGGCAAGGTTGCGCTCTACCAACTGAGCTACGTCCGCATTGCTGCCACTCGGCTTTCACCGGTGGAGCGCTCACCACTCTACCTGATCCACTAAGTGGTCAGACAGTGTGATGCAGAGCGGGTGACAGGAATTGCACACTGCGCCTTCCCCCTGGAAGGGGGATGTTCTACTACTGAACTACACCCGCACGCGGCTCGGGATCCGGCCTTTCGGCCTCGCCCCTCGGCGTGCTCCAGACTCTAGCCGACCTGCAGGGGTGTCGCGCAAGTCGGCTCCCCGCGGGTGTCGCGAGGAGAGTCCGGAGCGGGCGCCGGGAGGGGGCTTCCGCGGCGGCGCCTCTCAACTGGCGGCGTGGAACGCCTCGTAGACCTTCTTGGGAATCCGGCCCCGGGCCGGCACCTCCATCCGGTGCGACCGGGCCCAGGCGCGCACGGCCGCCGGGTCGGGAGCGAGCGACGTGTGGTGGTACGAGACGGGAGTCTTGCCGTGCTTGCCGGCATTTGTCTGCTTCCGGCCGGCCGCCATGTAGGGCGCCAGCGTCTTGCGCAGTTTCTTCGCATTGGCGGGATTGAGGTCGATCTCGTACGACTTCCCGTCCAGGGCGAAGGTGACCGTTTCCGCCGCTGTTCCCCCGTCGATGTCGTCGGAGAGCGTAACCACTACGCGCTGAGCCACGGATATCGGTCCTTTCCTACGGCACCGCCGCGTCTGACATGCGGTGATGCCGGCCTTCCGGCTGTTAGGCGGATGCGGATCGACTGGCGTCGACTGTTCCTGGGGTGATGAGGCTTTCCCCTGGTAATCATTTGTACAGCGATGGGTGCCGCATTGTGAAGCCCAGGCAATTGTTTCAGCGTGTCCGCACGAAGACGCCGGTGCAATCCGGTGAGGATTATTTTTCCAGGACTTTCCCCGCATGTTGTCGCTACCGATATCTCGGCGTGATCTGCGCCGTCCGATATCTACCCGCGTAGAATTTCTGGCCAGGTACGCTGAGTGGACCCGCGGGGGTCTGGGGAACCCCCCGGAGACACAGCCGCACCACACCACCGGGAGTGCCAGTGGCACGCGTCGTAGTCGACGTCATGCTCAAGCCGGAGATCCTCGACCCGCAGGGACAGGCTGTGCAGCGCGCACTGCCCCGTCTCGGCTTCGAAGGAATCGCGGACGTACGTCAGGGAAAGCGTTTCGAGCTCGAGGTCGAGGGGCCGGTCGACGCCGCAGCCCTCGCCCGCATTAACGAGATGGCCGAGACCTTCCTCGCCAACACCGTCATCGAGGACTTCGTCGTGAAGGTGGAGGAGGAGAAGTGACCGCTCGTATCGGCGTCGTCACTTTTCCCGGCACCCTCGACGACCGGGACAGCCTGCGGGCCGTCCGGATCGCTGGCGCCGAACCCGTATCCCTCTGGCACCGCGACAAGGACCTGCACCAGGTCGACGCCGTGGTCCTTGCGGGCGGTTTCTCGTACGGCGACTATCTGCGGGCCGGAGCCATCTCCCGTTTCTCGCCGGTGATGGAGACCATCATCGAGCAGGCGAAGGCGGGCATGCCGGTCCTCGGCATCTGCAACGGCTTCCAGATTCTGACCGAGGCACATCTGCTGCCCGGCGCCATGCTGCGCAACAACCACCTCCACTTCATCTGCCGTGACCAGAAGCTGAAGGTGGAGAACGCGGCGACCGCGTGGACCTCGGACTACTCCGACGGCCAGGAGATCTCCGTACCTCTGAAGAACGTGGACGGCCGGTACACCGCCGACGAGCGCACGCTCGACGAGCTGGAGGCCGAGGGCCGCGTCGCGTTCCGCTACTTGGCCACCGGCGAAGCCGCTGATGGTTACAGCAACCCGAACGGGTCGCTCCGCGACATCGCCGGCATCACCAACGCCGCGGGCAATGTCGTCGGTCTGATGCCGCACCCGGAACACGCCGTCGAGCCGCTGATCGGCACCGGTCGCACCGACGGTCTCGGATTCTTCACCTCGATCATCAAGAAGCTGGTCAACGCATGAGCCTGGATACGGTCAAGCACGCGGCCGAGACCCCGGACGCCGAGCAGCCCTGGAAGGAACTCGGCCTCAAGGAGGACGAGTACGCCAAGATCCGCGAGATCCTGGACCGCCGTCCCACCGGTGCCGAGCTCGCCATGTACTCCGTGATGTGGTCCGAGCACTGCTCCTACAAGAGCAGCAAGGTCCACCTCAAGCAGTTCGGCGAGAAGGTCCCCGAGAACGACGCGATGCTCGTCGGCATCGGCGAGAACGCCGGTGTGGTCGACGTCGGCCAGGGGTACGCGGTCACCTTCAAGGTCGAGTCGCACAACCACCCCTCGTACATCGAGCCCTACCAGGGCGCGGCCACCGGCGTCGGCGGCATCGTCCGCGACATCCTCGCCATGGGTGCCCGTCCGGTCGCGGTCGTCGACCCGCTGCGCTTCGGTGCGGCCGACCACCCCGACACCCGGCGTGTCCTGCCGGGCATCGTCGCGGGCATCGGCGGATACGGGAACTGTCTCGGTCTGCCGAACATCGGCGGCGAGGTCGTCTTCGACGCCTGCTACCAGGGCAACCCGCTCGTCAACGCCGGCTGCATCGGCGTGATGAAGCACGAGGACATCCACCTGGCCCAGGCTTCCGGCCCCGGCAACAAGGTGATCCTTTACGGCGCCCGAACCGGCGGCGACGGCATCGGCGGCGTCTCCGTGCTGGCCTCGGAGACCTTCGACGACACCAAGCCCACCAAGCGCCCCGCGGTCCAGGTCGGCGACCCGTTCCAGGAGAAGCTCCTCATCGAGTGCACCCTGGAGATCTTCAAGGAGAAGCTGGTCGCGGGCATCCAGGACCTCGGCGGCGCCGGGCTCTCCTGCGCCACGAGCGAGCTGGCCTCCGCGGGCTCCGGCGGTATGCGCGTCGAGCTGGACACCGTGCCGCTGCGCGACTCCTCCCTCTCGCCCGAGGAAATCCTCATGAGCGAGTCGCAGGAGCGCATGTGCGCGATCGTCGAGCCTCAGCACGTCGAGCGCTTCATGGAGATCTGCGAGAAGTGGGACGTCATCGCCACCGTCATCGGTGAGGTGACCGAGGGTTCGCAGCTGGAGATCTTCTGGCACGGCGAGCAGATCGTCGACGTACCGCCGCGGTCCGTCGCCCACGAGGGCCCGACGTACCACCGCCCGTACGCCCGTCCCTCCTGGCAGGACGCGCTCCAGGCCGACGACGCGGGCAAGCTCGCCCGTCCGGCCGATGGTGCCGAGCTGCGCGAGCAGGTCCTCAAGCTGGTCGCTTCCCCGAACCAGGCATCCAAGTCCTGGATCACCGACCAGTACGACCGCTTCGTGCAGGGCAACACCGTGCTCGCGATGCCCGAGGACGCCGGCATGGTCCGGATCGACGAGAAGTCGAACCTGGGCGTGGCCATGGCGACCGACGGCAACGGCCGGTACGCGAAGCTCGACCCGTACACGGGTGCGCAGCTCGCGCTGGCGGAGTCGTACCGCAATGTCGCCGCGTCCGGCGCCAAGCCGCTCGCGATCTCGGACTGCCTGAACTTCGGTTCGCCCGAGGACCCGGACGTCATGTGGCAGTTCGCCGAGGCCACCCGTGGTCTCGCGGACGGCTGCCTGGAGCTCGGCACCCCGGTCACCGGCGGCAATGTGTCGCTGTACAACCAGACCGGCGAGACGGCGATCCACCCGACGCCGGTCGTGGCCGTGCTCGGTGTGATCGACGACGTCACGCGGCGTACGCCGGTCGCCTTCGCGGAAGAGGGCCAGCTCCTCTACCTGCTGGGTGACACGCACGAGGAGTTCGGCGGCTCGGCCTGGTCCGAGGTCATCCACCAGCACCTCGGCGGCATGCCGCCCAAGGTCGACCTGGGCCGCGAGAAGCTGCTCGGCGAGATCCTGATCTCGGCGTCCCGCGACGGCATGATCGACGCGGCGCACGACCTCTCGGACGGCGGCCTGATCCAGGCGGTCACTGAGTCCTGCCTGCGCGGTGGGAAGGGTGCACGGATCGTCGTGCCGGACGGTCTCGACGCGTTCACCTTCCTCTTCTCCGAGTCGGCCGGGCGCGCGATCGTCTCGATCCCGCGCAGCGAGGAGCTCCGCTTCAACGACATGTGCGGTGCGCGGGGTCTGCCCGTGACCCGGATCGGTGTCGTGGACGGCGAGGAGATCGAGGTCCAGGGCGAGTTCAGCATTCCGCTGAGCGAGCTGCGCACTGCGCACGAGGCGATCATTCCCGCGCTGTTCGGCTGAGCCGTACCGCTCACGTTCCGCTGAAGCCCCTGTCCGGATGTCCGGGCAGGGGCTTCTTCGTTGCCCTCTTGTGCGGGATTACGTAATTACGTAATATGCTGTCATGGAGCTTGAGGAGCGTGTCACCGAGCTGGAGCGGCGCCTTGCCGCGCTGGAGCGGCCGACGGGTGCGGAGCCTGCCGCCCGCGCGGACGGGCCCCGCGTCGACGCCGATTTCTGGGCGCTGGATGGGCTGAAACGGCAGCTCGACGGCGCCGGGGACGCCACGGCCGACGGCGGAGTGCTCTACACGGGTGCGGTGCGCCTGCCGACGGGCGAGCAGTACGAGTGGCAGTACGGCGCACTCACCGCACAGCTGCTGGGCTCGGACGAGGATCCGGGGGACTGGTCGGACGCCGCCGAGTCCCTGTCAGCCCTCGGCCATCCGGTACGGCTGCGCCTGCTGCGCGAGATCCTCGCCGGCCACCGCACCGCCGCCGAGCTGACCGGCCTCGACGGGGTCGGTACGACGGGCCAGATCTACCACCATCTGCGCCAACTGGCCGGTGCCGGCTGGCTGCACACGACGGGCCGCGGACGGTACGAGGTGCCGGGCGCCCGGGTCGTGCCGCTCCTGGTGGTGCTGACGGCGGGGAGACGCTGAGCCGAGCCGATCCCGCACCCACACCGAGCCGACAGACCGAGGGGGACACCATCACCATGACCATGTCCGTACGCAAAGCCGCCATGATTCTGTACCGCTGCTGCTGGATCGCCTTCGTCGTGCTGGTGATCATGAGCTTCGTGGCCGATCCGCTGATCCCCTACAAGCTGCCGCTCGTGCCGGCGGCCATCGCGATCGTCATCGGTTTCGTGGTGGGCCGCCGCGGCCGTACGGCAGGTGCGAAGGCGGTTCCTCCGGTGGAGGTCGAGTCACCGGTGACCGGCCGCTGGACCGCGCTGAACAGCCCGGCGGACAAGGTGCCCAGCCATGGCACACACGGCTACGGACAGACGTACGCGATCGACATCGTGGCCGAACCGGAGGGCGAAGAGGCCATGGTCCGCCCGGCGTTCCGATGGCTGTGGCCGGTCGTCCGCCGCAACCGCGACTTCCCGGCCTTCGACGCCCCGCTGCTCGCGGTCGCGGACGGCACCGTGGTGCGAGCGAGCCACGGTCAGCGCGACCACCTCAGCCGCAACTCCGGTCCGGCTCTCGCCTATCTGATGCTGATCGAGGCTTCGGTCCGCGATATGACGAGCGCGCACAGAATCGTCGGGAACCACCTCGTTCTCGACCTCGGCGACGGTACGTACGCGATGTACGCCCACCTGCGGCGCGGCTCGCTCCTGGTGAAGGCGGGGGACACGGTCCGGGCCGGGCAGGAGCTCGCCCGCTGCGGGAATTCGGGCAACTCCACCGAGCCGCACGTCCACTTCCAGCTGATGGACGACCCGGACCTGGATGTGGCACGCGGTGTCCCGTTCACCTGGCGGGGCATAGGCGTACCGGCCAACGGCGAGTCCTTCACAGCAGGGGACTCCACGGCAGGGGACTCCACGGGAGACCTTCCCCCCGCTTCTTCCGTCGCAGACCTCCGGGAATGGTCGTAGCCGCCCGTTGGTTGCCCCCGTATGCCTCCGGCCAAGAAGCGCTTGCGCACGTATGACGCCATCAGAACCCGGGCCGCGGTCCTGGCCCAGTTCGGCCATGTCCGGGAAGCCGTCCGTGCCCTGACGCCCGAGCAGCTGGCACTGCCGACCAGGCTGGGGGACTGGACCGTGCAGGAGCTCGCCGCACACCTCACAATGGCGCTCTCCCGCGTCACGACCAGCCTGGAGCTGCCCGAACCGGTCGGTCCGAAGCCCGGTCTCGCCCTGCTGGAGTGGCCGTTCTCCACAGCGGGCCGCGCGGACGGCATCGCCGACGACACCAGGGCACTGGCCGCCGCTCACCCGGACCTCGACGCGCTGTACGAGGAGGTCGCCGGCTGCTTCGACGCGCTGGTGCCCGCCGTACCCGGGGACCGGCTGGTCGCGACCAGGGCCGGGACGATGCGGCTCGGAGACTTCCTGGTCACCCGCACCGTCGAGCTGGTCGCGCACACCGACGACCTCAACGCGGCGACCGGCCTGGACATCCCGTACGACCGGCAGGCACTCGCCGCCTGCACCCGGCTGCTCGCCGACGCCCTCGCGGACAAGGCCCCGGGCGGTTCGGTCGAGGTACGGATCCCGCCCTTCGCCGTCGTCCAGTGCATCGGCGGCCCCAAGCACACCCGTGGCACACCGCCCAACGTCGTCGAGACGGGGCCGCTCGTCTGGGCCCGGCTCGCCACCGGCCGTACGAGCTGGGCGGACGCACTCGAAGCGGCGGAGGTCAGCGCGAGCGGTGAGCGGGCCGATCTCGCCGCACTGCTGCCGCTGATGAGCTGAGGGGAACCGGATCGCCTCCCCGATCCGTCCCAGGGCCATGCACACGCAACGTATGGCTGTCAGCGTCCTGGCCCTCCTCACCCTCGCCGCCTGCGGCACGGAGTCGGGTTCCGGAACCGGCTCCGGCACGGGAGCCGGCGACGGCAGCGGCACTGTGCGGACCGACCTGCCCGTCACCGACGTCCGCTGGAGCGTCGAGTCCCTGACGGTCGACGGGAAGAAGTCCACCGCACCGGCCGGTGCCCACGTCGAGATCGACCCCAAGGGCCGGGCGACCGGAAACCTCGGCTGCAACCACTACACGGCCGATGCCCGCATCGAGGGCGACAAGGTGACCCTCGGGCAGGGGACCACCACCGAGATGGCGTGCGAGAAGGACGTGCAGGACTTCGAGAACGCCATGTCCCGCGCGTTCACCGGCACCCTCAAGGCCGCCGTGGTGAACAAGACCCTGACCCTGACCACGACCAAGGGGGACACCATCACCCTCACGTCCGAGCCCCCGGCCCCCCTCACCGGCACCACCTGGACCGTCACCACCCTGACCAAGGGCGAGACCGCGGAGTCCCTGCCCGCCGAAACTCGGGACAAGGCGCGCCTCACCTTCGGCAAGGACGGCACGGTGGAGGGCAACCTCGGCTGCAACAGTTTCCACGGCAAGGCGACGGTCGCCGGCTCCTCCATCACCTTCGGGCCGATCGCCTCCACCCGGAAGATGTGCGGGGAGGCCGAGATGGATGTCGAGCGGTCGATGCTCGCCGTCCTCAAGGGGA
Source organism: Streptomyces sp. NPDC055749 (assembly GCF_053617235.1). NCBI lineage: Bacteria > Bacillati > Actinomycetota > Actinomycetes > Kitasatosporales > Streptomycetaceae > Streptomyces > Streptomyces sp. NPDC055749. The sequence goes on from NZ_JBSHFH010000002.1 coordinate 205,615, forward strand.
AGACGACGTACGAGATCGACCACCACGCCCTGTCCCTCACCGCCGAGAACGGCAACGGAATCAGTGCCTCCGCTTCTGAGGGCGAGAAGTGAGGGCAAGAGGCAGCGCCCCGGAATCCGTCCCGTCCGCTCCCTCCCGGGCACTTCCCGGCCGCCCCGTGGTGTGAGGCTCGCCACGAAACGAGCGTTCGGCCAGCGGTTCCCGCGACGGGTCCCCGGGTCACCGAGTGCCACGACACGGGCTCGACGGCCCGGTGCGGCCGATGGCTTGAACCGAGCGGTAACCCGCCGCCAATCCGGGCGCCTGCCGCCCAAAGCGTGCAGGCGGCCTGTCCGGCCACCGCCCCGCGATCACACGGAGTGATCGTCCGGGGGTGCGTGGGGGGCTCGTCCGGAGCGGCCTCCACGCACGCCCGCAGTGCTTCAACAGCCCATGTGTGACAGGCAGCGAATTCGGACCGGTGGTCGATCTCGCCTACACTCGGTGGTGTGCCTCGTGGTGATGGACGACTCAACCACGACCTGCTCCCCGGAGAGAAAGGCCCCCAGGACGCTTGTGGCGTCTTCGGTGTCTGGGCTCCGGGCGAAGAGGTCGCCAAGCTCACCTATTTCGGACTGTATGCCCTGCAGCACCGTGGACAGGAGTCCGCGGGCATCGCAGTGAGCAACGGGTCCCAGATCCTGGTCTTCAAGGACATGGGACTGGTCTCGCAGGTCTTCGACGAAACCTCTCTGGGATCTCTCCAGGGCCATATCGCGGTCGGTCATGCCCGCTACTCCACCACCGGTGCCTCGGTGTGGGAGAACGCGCAGCCGACGTTCCGTGCCACCGCGCACGGCTCGATCGCCCTGGGTCACAACGGCAACCTGGTCAATACGGCCCAGCTCGCCGAGATGGTCGCCGACCTCCCTCGCAGGGACGGCCGCGCCACCCAGGTGGCCGCGACCAACGACACCGACCTCGTGACCGCGCTGCTCGCCGGCCAGACCGATGACGACGACAAGCCGCTCACCATCGAGGAAGCCGCCGCCAAGGTGCTCCCCGAGGTGAAGGGCGCGTTCTCGCTCGTCTTCATGGACGAGCACACGCTGTACGCCGCCCGCGACCCGCAGGGCATCCGCCCGCTGGTCCTCGGGCGCCTGGAGCGTGGCTGGGTGGTGGCCTCCGAGTCCGCCGCCCTCGACATCTGCGGTGCCAGCTATGTCCGTGAGGTCGAGCCGGGCGAGATGATCGCCATCGACGAGAACGGCCTGCGCACCTCCCGCTTCGCGGAAGCGAAGCCCAAGGGCTGTGTCTTCGAGTACGTGTACCTGGCCCGCCCCGACACCGACATCGCCGGGCGGAACGTCTACCTCTCCCGTGTGGAGATGGGCCGCAGACTGGCCGCCGAGGCCCCGGTCGAGGCGGATCTGGTCATAGCGACTCCGGAATCCGGCACCCCTGCCGCGATCGGATACGCGGAAGCCAGCGGAATCCCGTTCGGCGCCGGACTGGTCAAGAACGCCTACGTCGGCCGGACCTTCATCCAGCCGTCCCAGACCATCCGCCAGCTGGGCATCCGCCTCAAGCTGAACCCGCTCAAGGAAGTCATCAAGGGCAAGCGCCTGGTGGTCGTCGACGACTCGATCGTCCGCGGCAACACCCAGCGCGCACTGGTCCGGATGCTCCGCGAGGCCGGTGCAGCCGAGATCCACATCCGGATCTCCTCCCCGCCGGTCAAGTGGCCCTGCTTCTTCGGCATCGACTTCGCGACCCGCGCCGAGCTGATCGCCAACGGCATGTCGGTCGACGAGATCGCCACCTCGATGGGCGCCGACTCGCTCTCGTACATCTCGCTCGACGCGATGATCGAGGCGACGACGATCCCCAAGCAGAACCTCTGCCGCGCCTGCTTCGACGGTGAATACCCGATGCAGCTCCCGGACCCGGAGCTGCTGGGCAAGCAGCTGCTGGAGACCGAGCTGGCGGCCGGCCCCGCCGCGACCGCGGCGGCCGACGCGCTGCGTCGTCCGTGACCCGGAACGACCGGCGCTTCCCCCACCAGCCCCGTATTTCCACACGAAAGATCCCAGGCAATGTCTGAGACAACAGGTGCTTCCTACGCGGCAGCGGGCGTCGACATCGAAGCCGGTGACCGTGCCGTCGAGCTGATGAAGGAGTGGGTGAAGAAGACGAAGCGGGCTGAAGTCGAGGGACTTGGCGGCCTGGGCGGATTCGCCGGCCTCTTCGACGCCTCGGCGCTCAAGCGTTACGAGCGTCCGCTCCTCGCATCCGCCACCGACGGTGTCGGCACGAAGGTCGACCTCGCCCGTCAGATGGGCGTGTACGACACCATCGGCCACGACCTCGTCGGCATGGTCGTCGACGACCTGGTCGTCTGCGGCGCGGAACCGCTCTTCATGACCGACTACATCTGTGTCGGCAAGGTGCATCCCGAGCGTGTCGCGGCCATCGTGAAGGGCATCGCCGAAGGCTGTGTCCTCGCCGGCTGCGCCCTGGTCGGCGGCGAGACCGCCGAGCACCCGGGCCTCCTCGGCCCCGACGACTTCGATGTGGCGGGCGCCGGTACGGGCGTGGTCGAGGCCGATCACCTGCTCGGCCCGGACCGTATCCGTAAGGGTGACGCGGTCATCGCGATGGCGTCCTCCGGTCTTCACTCCAACGGGTACTCGCTGGTCCGCCACGTGGTCTTCGACCGCGCCGGCTGGTCGCTGGACCGTCAGGTCGAGGAGTTCGGCCGGACGCTCGGCGAGGAGCTCCTGGAGCCCACCAAGATCTACTCGCTGGACTGCCTGGCACTGACCCGTACGACCGAGGTGCACGGCTTCAGCCACGTCACAGGCGGCGGTCTGGCCAACAACCTCGCCCGGGTGATCCCGGACGCGCTGCACGCCACCGTGGACCGCTCCACGTGGACGCCCGGCGCGGTCTTCGACCTGGTCGGCAAGGCCGGACAGGTCGAGCGGCTGGAGCTGGAGAAGACGCTCAACATGGGCGTCGGCATGATCGCGATCGTCCCCGCCGACTCGGTGGACGCAGCGCTCACGACGCTGGCCGACCGGGGTGTCGAATCCTGGGTCGCCGGTGAGATCACGGACCGGGGTGCGCACACCTCGGGCGCCGAGCTCGTGGGCGACTACGCGAAGTAGGCAGTACGGGATGGGTCACCGGGATCGTCCGGTGACCCACGCCGTCATCGGGCGCCGGCCGGACCCGGGTGCGTCAGGACAGCACAAAACCCGGTCCGAGCAGGCCCGGACCGGGTTGTTGTGTCAGCGCGAGGTCAAGCGCGGCGCTGTGACGACGGACCGGACTGATCGTCCTCGTCGTCGTCATCGTTGTACTGATCCGCGTACTGTGCGTACGGGTCATCTTCCTCGTCGTCGTCCTCGAACGGCTCAGCGTTCGGTGGCTGACTCGAAGGTGATGCGCCCAGCTCATTGGCCAGACGCGACAGGTCAGTCCCGCCGCTGCTGTACTTCAGCTGACGGGCGACCTTGGTCTGCTTGGCCTTTGCCCGGCCGCGCCCCATGGCTCGACCCCCTCGGTGACGGGGCTCGACGGCCCCAGAGTCTTGACACGCGTTCATGTTTCAGGACGGACTCCCGGCTGAGAGACCGCGCCTGTAGGGCTTTAACGGTACCTGCTTCCGTGGCCATACGGTACGCCGCCCGCATGAAGTGCCCCGGAAGCGACCCGGCGAGGAGCCCCGTCCTCGCTGGTCAACTGCGATTTTAACCTCTTCTTGGCGCCCGACCCGCCGACCGGCGTGAGTCTTGTCTCGCCGGCCGGCGGCCGTGTCCGGTGTCAGGACCCGGAGGTCCCGTCACCGGTCAGTTACCGCGCGCTTCCGCCATCCGCTGTTCGGCGATCCTGTCGGCCGCCGCGGCCGGCGGAATTCCATCCGCCTTCGCACGTGCGAATATGGCCAGCGTGGTGTCGAAGATCTTCGTGGCCTTCGCCTTGCACCGGTCGAAGTCGAACCCGTGGAGCTCGTCGGCGACCTGGATCACGCCACCGGCGTTCACCACGTAGTCGGGTGCGTACAGGATCGAGCGGTCGGCCAGGTCCTTCTCCACACCCGGGTGCGCGAGCTGGTTGTTGGCGGCGCCGCACACCACCTTCGCGGTGAGCACCGGCACGGAGTCGTCGTTCAGGGCTCCGCCGAGCGCGCACGGGGCGTAGATGTCCAGGCCCTCGGTACGGATCAGCGCGTCGGTGTCCGCGGCCACCGCGACCTCGGGGTGCAGGTCGGTGATCCGGCGTACCGACTCCTCCCGAACGTCCGTGATGACGACCACGGCGCCGTCCGCCAGCAGGTGCTCGACCAGGTGGTGGCCGACCTTGCCGACGCCGGCGACACCGACCTTCCGGCCGCGCAGGGTCGGGTCGCCCCACAGGTGCTGCGCGGAGGCCCGCATGCCCTGGAAGACACCGAAGGCGGTGAGGACGGAGGAGTCGCCCGCGCCACCGTTCTCGGGGGAGCGGCCGGTGGTCCAGCGGCACTCGCGGGCCACGACGTCCATGTCGGCGACGTACGTGCCGACGTCGCAGGCGGTCACGTAGCGCCCGCCGAGCGAGGCGACGAACCGGCCGTAGGCCAGCAGCAGTTCCTCGCTCTTGATCTTGTCCGGGTCGCCGATGATGACGGCCTTGCCGCCACCGTGGTCGAGGCCGGCCATGGCGTTCTTGTACGACATGCCCCGCGCCAGATTCAGCGCGTCCGCGACGGCCTCCTCCTCGGAGGCGTACGGATAGAAGCGGGTGCCGCCGAGGGCCGGGCCCAGGGCGGTGGAGTGGATGGCGATGACGGCCTTGAGGCCGCTGGCACGGTCCTGGCAGAGCACGACTTGTTCGTGGCCCCCCTGATCCGAGTGGAACAGGGTGTGCAGGACGCCGTCGGTCACATCGGTCACTGTGGTGACTCCCAAGTACGAAGCGGCGGAAAGGCCCTCCTGAAGGTGGGGAGGGCCCCGGGCCGACCGGCACGGTCGGTCCGATGGGCAAGAGCGTAAGTCCTCCGCGTACGCGGATCCGTGCCGGTCCCGAGGATCACCCCCTGGCGGAGTACGGGCGTGACACGATTCGGCGCATGTCGGTGGTGTCTTCAGTGCTCGTCCCTTACTCGTCCTACCTGCGGGTGTACGAGCCGCTCGCCGCCTTTCCCGGGCCCGAACGCGCCCACTGGGCCCGGTACGCGGAGCGTTCCGCCTTCCCCACCGCCCAGGACGAACTGCGTCGTTCGCTGGCCGACTTGGCTCCCACCCCGCCCGTGGGGGTGCCCGTGCACGAGAGCGCGGACGCTTTCGTCGCGGAGGTGGACGGCGTGGTGTGTGTCTGCCCGTGGCGTACCCGGCTGCGGGGATGGCTGGCTCTGGAGGAATTGGAGGGGATGTTTCCGGCCACTGTGCTCGACGCGGTGCTGCCGCCTGTGGTGCGGGGCCAGGCGCTCACCGACTACGAGCGGTGGCGGGAGCGGAATCCGGATGCCCGGCCGTGGATCCGCACCGCGGTGTGGCAGGTTCCGGTGCGCTGGTTCGTGCTCTTCGCCGACGAGGAGCGTGAGTACGAGGAGGCGGGCGCCGACGGCGGGTCGCCCGTGCTGCGCTACCGGACCCCGATGGTGCAGGCGCGGCGCCGGCTGGCGCGGGCGCTGAAGACCCTGCGGGAGACCGTCGACCAAGGGCCGCTGACCGAGGGCCTGGTGGATGTGGGCCGCTGGCTGGAGGAATTCCACCCGCGCGCGCTGGTCGAGCTCGACTACGGGGGGCTGGTCCACGCGCTGTCCGGGGAGCACCTCGCCGGGGACCGCTCGGCGGCGGATGTGACCGAGGGCATCGCCGCGCTGCGGGCCGGGGACCGGGACGGGGCGGGCGTGGCGTACGCGCGTCTCGCCGAGCGCTGGCGCGCGGTTCGGGACCGTCAGTTCGCCAACTGATCCCAAACCTGCCTATGCGTAGCTAATGGGGCAGAGGTGCATTAACCGGCGCATAGACGTCCGAGCCGGAGTGCATCTACGCTTTTTGTAGTGAACCGAGGCGCGCTCCGGTGAGCTGACGGGGCGTGAAGATGCGTCCTGAGTGGCCCGTGTGGCGAGTGAGGCGGAAGAGTACGCCGCTGAGGCCAGGACCTACGTCCCGAACCGGGCCTTTGCCTCAAGCGTGACGGATAGCACTAACGGCGCCCTTGCGCCCATCCCCACTCCTCGTGCCAAAATAGGACAAGGAGTCCGGGGAGGACTCCTTCCGTCTAACTATGGGCGGAAAGCTCGGCATTGCACTCTATGGGGGGTCTGATGACTCCTGATCGCTCTGTGACTGATCGTCACTGTGACGTGACTGTCCGCTATGGCATGGTCCATCGGCTTCCGTCGCTGATGAACACCTGGGAGGGCAATTCCATCGGTTTGGCCGACGCGGCTGAGTGGATGGTGTAGTTGTAGTGCCGAGGACAAGCCGTTCGTCCTATAACCGACTCGGCCCGCGTCCGCCATTTCGGGCAACGCGGGTCAAGGTGCAGAATTTAGAGGAAAGAACCGAGAAGGTTCGGTTCTCCCGAGGAGGCCGCTCATGACCGCTCGCACCCCTGATGCCGAGCCGCTGCTGACCCCGGCTGAGGTTGCCACGATGTTCCGCGTGGACCCGAAGACGGTCACCCGTTGGGCCAAGGCTGGCAAGCTCACGTCCATCCGCACGCTCGGTGGGCATCGCCGGTACCGCGAGGCAGAGGTCCGCGCACTGCTTGCGGGTATTCCGCAGCAGCGCAGCGAGGCCTGACACACCCCTGTCGCCGCGCCATAACTGGGCACTGTCGGGTCCCCCAACCCTAGTCGCCCACCCATAGCTCCACTAGCTCCACATGACGGACGCCTGCCCCAACGGGCGTCATACCTATGCATTACGGGTACGTCACCCGATCGCGCTGGACTCCGCCGGGTCCAGCGCGATTTTTTTGTGCCCGAACGGCCGGGGGCGGGGCTGTGTGCGGGCCACTGGACGGCTCTGTTCGTCGACCGTGTGCGGACCTGTCCGGGGCCGCGAGTGGGCCTCTCAGAGGCTCCGGGCCGGCCCCGTCCGAACGGCTCCGGGTGCACCTGGATGAGAGTGCAATTGCACATATTAAATTCGCCAGTTGTAAGAAGGGGGTAAAGCCACCCCTTCCCAAAACTCATTCGGTGACTCCCGTCACACCGGCTGAGGCTTGCCAACTCCCAGCCTGCCACTGCCGGGAAGCGGATGGGCCCGGCCATTGGTCATGTCGTGGCGGGACTTTCGTCCTCGTTCTCCTCTGCGGCGCGCTGCGGCCCGGACGGCTCCGACGGCTCTGGCGGCTCGTCCGGGGCCGATATGCCGCCGCCCGGCGCTTCGGGGTCCTCGGAGGGGCGGGAGGGGCCCAGAAAGGCCCCGGACGGCCCCGACGCCGTCGTGGGCTCCAGGGCGAGGCGGAGCAGCCGATGGCAGATCGGGCAGTGCCGGGTGAGGTGGCGGTAGCCGGACGCCGCCGCCAGGTGGGCGCGCAGCAGCGCGCGGGTTTCGTGCCGTGCTGTGGACGCAGACATACGTGCCACCTCCCGGTGGGCCCGCGCAGCCCCTCGCCCGAGGAGAGCCGAGGGAAACAGGGGCAGCCTCTGCTCTACGGGTTACCCGTGGCAGATGACGCAGTCAAGACGCACGAAAGCCCGGATCAGAGGATCCGGGCTTTCGTTTACTGCGGTCCTGACGGGATTTGAACCCGCGGCCTCCACCTTGACAGGGTGGCGAGCACTCCAAACTGCTCCACAGGACCAGGTTTTCGCGGCTGCCTTGCGGCTGGCTGCGAAACCAGACTGTACAGGAGGTCGGAGGGTGCGGTCGAACTCACCCAGGGTGGCGGCACTGTTACGGGGCGACATGCCTCCGACGACCCCGATCAGGGTGCCGCCGCGTCGATCGCCTTGATGATCCGCTTGTCCGATACGGGCTGCGCCGTGCCCAGGGCGTGGGCGAAGTAGCTGACCCGCAGCTCCTCGATCATCCAGCGGATGTCGAGCACCTCCTGGGGCACCGGCCGCCCCTGCGGCAGCTGCTCCAGCAGCCAGGCGTACTCGTCCTGCATCTCGTGGACCTTCGCCATGCGCGTGGTGTCGCGCTGGACGGCCGTCGGCATCTGCTGGAGCCGGCGGTCCGCCGCCACCAGGTAGCGCATCAGGTCGGGCAGCCGCCGCAGCCCGGTCGCCGTGACGAAGCCCGGCGGTACGAGAACGGCGAGCTGGTCCCGTACATCCGTGACGTTGTTGACCAGCGTCAGGCTGCTGGTGGACTTCAGGCGCCGCTCGCACGCCTGCCAGGCCGCCAGGATCTGCTGCACCTGCCCGATCGTGCGGACCGTGAGGTCCACGAGGTCGGCGCGCACCTTGTCGTACAGCTTCCGGAACGACTCCTCGTCCCAGGCCGGGCCGCCGTGGGCGGCGATCAGCCGGTCGGCCGCCGCGGTCGCGCAGTCGTCGAACAGCGCCTGGATGGAGCCGTGCGGATTGCGCGACAGGGCCAGCTTCTGCTGGTTGGTCAGCTTGTCCGATGCGAACTTGGCGGGGTTCACCGGGATGTTGAGCAGGATCAGCTTCCGGGTGCCCCGCCACATCGCCTGCTGCTGCTCGGCCTCGGTGTCGAAGAGCCGCACGGCCACTGTCTCGCCCTGGTCGACGAGGGCCGGAAACGCCTTGACCGGCTGCCCCGCCCGACGTGTCTCGAAGACCCGGTTCAGCGTGCCGATCGTCCAGTCGGTGAGGCCCGAACGCTCGATGGACTCGCCCGTGGGCCCGGCGGTGGCCGCGGCGGCCTTGGAGAGGGCCTGGCGGGCCTTCGGGCGCAGCTGGAGCTTCAGCGCGTCCAGATCCTTGTCCTCGGCCACCGTGCGGCGCCGCTCGTCGACGATCCGGAAGGTGATCTTCAGATGGTCCGGAACCCGGGTCAGGTCGAAGTCGTCGGCCTTCACCGGGACGCCGACCATCCGCTGGAGCTCACGGGCCAGCGTGAACGGCAGCGGCTCCTGGAGGGGTACGGCCCGGTCCAGGAACTTGCCCGCGTAGTCCGGAGCCGGGACGTAGTGCCGGCGGATCGGCTTGGGCAGTGAGCGGATCAGCTCCGTGACCACGTCCTGGCGCAGGCCCGGGATCTGCCAGTCGAAGCCCTCCGAAGTGACCTGGTTGAGCACCTGGAGCGGGACGTGGACGGTCACACCGTCGGCGTCCGCACCGGGCTCGAACTGGTACGTCACCCGGAACTTCAGCTTCCCCTGGCGCCAGGAGTCCGGGTAGTCGTCCTTGGTGACGGCCCCGGCCTTCTCGTTGATGAGCATCGAACGCTCGAAGTCGAGCGCGTCCGGCTCGTCCCCGCGCTTGTGCTTCCACCAGGAGTCGAAGTGCGCCCCGGAGACCACATGCTCGGGAATCCGCTGGTCGTAGAAGTCGAAGAGCGTCTCGTCGTCCACGAGGATGTCGCGGCGCCGTGCACGGTGCTCCAACTCCTCGACCTCGCCCAGGAGTTTGCGGTTGTCGTGGAAGAACTGGTGGTGCGTACGCCAGTCGCCCTCGACCAGTGCGCTCCGGATGAACAGCTCGCGTGACGCCTCTTGGTCGATACGGCCGAAATTGATCTTGCGCTGGGCGACGATGGGCACCCCGTAGAGCGTGACCCGCTCGTACGCCATGACCGCCGCCTGGTCCTTCTCCCAGTGCGGTTCGCTGTACGTGCGCTTCAGCAGATGCCCGGCGAGCGGTTCGATCCACTCCGGCTCGACCTTCGCGTTGACCCGCGCCCACAGCCGGGACGTCTCGACCAGCTCGGCCGACATCACGAAGCGGGGCTGCTTCTTGAACAGCGCCGAACCGGGGAAGATCGCGAACTTGGCGTTGCGCGCGCCCACGTACTCGTTCTTCTCGGTGTCCTTCAGCCCGATGTGCGACAGCAGACCCGCCAGCAGCGAGGTGTGCACCGACTGCTCCGGCGCGTCGGACTCCTTCACCTCGATGCCCATCTGCTTGGCCACCGTACGCAGCTGGGAGTAGATGTCCTGCCACTCACGGATGCGCAGGAAGTTCAGATACTCCTGCTTGCACATCCGGCGGAAGCTGGAGGAGCCGCGCTCCTTCTGCTGCTCGCGGACGTAGCGCCACAGATTCAGGTACGCCAGGAAGTCCGAGGTCTCGTCCTTGAAGCGGGCGTGCTGCTGATCGGCCTGCGTCTGCTTCTCCGAGGGCCGCTCGCGCGGGTCCTGGATGGAGAGCGCGGCGGCGATCACCATGACCTCGCGCGCACAGCCGTTGCGCTCGGCCTCGACGACCATGCGGGCAAGGCGCGGGTCGACGGGCAGCTGCGAGAGCTTGCGCCCCAGAGGTGTGAGCCTCTTCTTGGGGTCCTTCTCATTCGGGTCCAGCGCACCGAGTTCTTGCAGCAGCTGCACACCGTCACGGATGTTGCGGTGGTCCGGCGGGTCGATGAACGGGAACTTCTCGATCTCACCGAGGCCGGCCGCGGTCATCTGAAGGATGACGGAGGCCAGATTCGTACGGAGGATCTCCGGGTCCGTGAACTCCGGACGGCTCACGAAGTCGTCCTCGGAGTACAGCCGGATGCAGATGCCGTCCGAGGTACGGCCGCAGCGGCCCTTGCGCTGGTTGGCGCTGGCCTGCGAGATCCGCTCGATCGGCAGCCGCTGGACCTTCGTGCGGTGGCTGTAGCGGGAGATACGGGCGTTGCCCGGGTCGATCACGTACTTGATGCCGGGGACGGTCAGCGAGGTCTCGGCGACGTTCGTCGCGAGGACGATCCTGCGGCCCGTGTGGCGCTGGAACACGCGGTGCTGCTCGGCGTGCGAGAGACGGGCGTAGAGGGGGAGCACCTCGGTATGTCTGAGGTTGCGTTTGTTCAGCGCGTCCGCGGTGTCGCGGATCTCCCGCTCGCCGGAGAGGAAGACGAGGACGTCCCCGTGGGGCTCCGAGTGGAGCTCGTCCACTGCGTCGCAGATCGCGGTGATCTGGTCGCGGTCGGAGTCCTCACTGTCCTCTTCGAGGAGAGGACGGTAGCGGACCTCGACCGGATACGTACGCCCGCTGACCTCCACGATCGGCGCCTCGCCGAAGTGGCGCGCGAAGCGCTCGGGGTCGATGGTCGCCGAGGTGATGACGACCTTCAGGTCCGGGCGCTTGGGCAGCAGCCTGGCCAGATAGCCGAGCAGGAAGTCGATGTTCAGCGACCGCTCGTGCGCCTCGTCGATGATGATCGTGTCGTACGCCAGCAGCTCGCGGTCCGTCTGGATCTCGGCCAGCAGGATGCCGTCCGTCATCAGCTTCACGAACGTCGCGTCCGGGTTCACCTGATCGGTGAACCGGACCTTCCAGCCGACGGCCTCGCCGAGCGGCGTGTCCAGCTCCTCGGCGATGCGCTCCGCGACCGTACGGGCCGCGATCCGGCGGGGCTGGGTGTGCCCGATCATGCCCCGGACGCCGCGCCCCAGCTCCATACAGATCTTGGGGATCTGCGTGGTCTTCCCGGAGCCGGTCTCACCGGCGACGATCACGACCTGATGGTCGCGTATCGCCTCCAGGATCTCGTCCTTCTTCTGGCTGACGGGCAGCTGTTCCGGGTACGACAGAGCGGGCATCCGCGAGGCGCGCCCCGCGAGCCGCTCGGCCGCCTTTCCGGCCTCGGCCGCGATCTCGTCCAGCACGGACTGTCGGGCCTCGGGCTTACGGATGCGGCGCGCACCCTCGAGACGCCGGCCGAGCCGGTTCGCGTCGCGGAGTGAGAGCTGTCCGAGCTGTGACTGGAGATCGGCAAAGGAAGTAGACATACGGGTCCCAGGATCGCACCCGGGCGCGAGGAGTGGCGAACGCATTTCGCGCGGTCTCCGTCACTCCCTCGGTGACCGCGGGGTGGGGCGGCATCACACCACGTACCATTTCGGGCAACTGATCACCCGCACCCTTCCCGAGAGGCCGGTCCCGTGTCCCGTACGCAGTGGTGCTGCCTGATGGCGGTGCTCACGGTCGTACTCGGGCTGTTCTGCGGACCCGCGGTCGCACTCGACGCCACCCCGGCGCCCACCGGCTCCACGGTCGTGGCCGTCGCCGGCCCCGCCGCTGACGGGTCGCGCGCACCGGGCTGCGGCAAGGGCAGGAACCACGACGGCACCGAGCCCGCCGTCCCCACCCGGGGCCGCGCCGCGCACGACCAGGCGCCGGGCCTCGCCGCATGGGGCCTGCCGGCCGCCACCGGGGCGGGACCCGCGGAACCTCTCGTACGGGTCACGATGCGCGGTCCCGTACCCGCGACGCCCACCCCGATAGAACTCTCCGTGCTGAGGGTGTAGTCGGCGGCGGTTCGTCCCGCAGCCGTTCCCCTTCCTCTCTCCCGTACCCATCGCACGGAGTAAACGCATGCCCACATCCCTGTCCCCGTCCAAGCCCGTGCTGTACGGCGCGGTCGTCGTCCTCGCCGCCGGGCTCCTCGGTTACGCCTCTTACGCCGCCACCGGACCGGACAGCTCCGGTTCCACTTCCACCTCCTCCTCGGTCGCGGAGGTGAGCGCCGACCCGTCCGCGGGCGTCTACGAGGAACTGGCCGGGCTCGCCCGCCGCGACGCGGGCGACAAGCTGGCACAGGGCCGCACCGACGCACCCGTCGTCCTCATCGAGTACGCCGACTTCAAGTGCGGCTACTGCGGAAAGTTCGCCCGGGACACCGAGCCCGCCCTGATCGAGAAGTACGTGAAGGACGGCACCCTGCGCATCGAATGGCGCAACTTCCCGATCTTCGGCGAGGAGTCCGAGGCCGCCGCCCGAGCGGCCTGGGCCGCGGGACAGCAGGACCGCTTCTGGGAGTTCCACCGCGCCGCCTACGCCGAGGACGCCAAGGACAAGGGCTTCGGCAAGGACCGCCTGAAGGAGCTCGCCCGGGAGGCCGGGGTGAAGGACCTCGACCGGTTCGCCCGCGACACGGAAGGCTCCGCAGCGGCGGAGGCCGTACGCGCCGACCAGGAACAGGGGTACGGAATCGGCGCCACGTCCACCCCGTCGTTCCTCGTCAACGGCCGCCCGATCGCGGGAGCCCAGCCGGCGCAGACCTTCACGCAGGCCATCGAGGCGGCGGCGGAGGCGGCGAAGAACACCGAGAACGCGGGCAGCGCCGGGGACACCGCGAAGTGACGGCGGACATCGGCTACTTCGCGGCCTTTCTCGCCGGGCTGCTGGCCCTGGTCAGCCCGTGCAGCGCCCTGCTCCTCCCAGCCTTCTTCGCGTACTCCATCGACTCCGCCTCACGGCTGCTGGCCCGCACCGGCATCTTCTACGCCGGTCTCGCCACCACCCTCGTCCCCCTCGGCGCGGCAGGCTCCTACGCCGGACGGCTGTTCTACGGCCACCGGGACGCACTGGTCCTCGGGGCGGGCTGGCTGATCATCGGGCTCGGTGTCGCACAGATCGTGGGCCTGGGTTTCGCCTCGCGGCGCATCGCCGCCCTCAGCGGACGCATCCGCCCGACGACCGCGTTCTCGGTCTACGCCCTGGGCGCGGTGTACGGGCTGGCAGGATTCTGCGCCGGCCCGATCCTCGGCAGCGTCCTCACCGTGGCGGCCGTCAGCGGCAGCCCGGTCTACGGCGGACTGCTGCTCGGCGTGTACGCGCTGGGCATGGCCGTTCCGCTGTTCCTGCTGGCCCTGCTCTGGGAACGCTATGAGCTGGGCCGCCGGGCGTGGCTCAGGGGCCGCACGATCCGTGTCGGCCGCTTCGAACTGCACAGCACCACTCTGCTGTCCGGGCTGTTCTTCATCGGCCTCGGCACGCTCTTCCTCGCGTACGACGGGACGACCGCGCTGCCCGGACTGCTGAACGTGGACGACTCGTTCGCCGTGGAGCAGTGGGCCGGGAGCGTGGGGGAGAAGGTGCCGGACGCGGTGCTGTTGGGGGGTGTGGTGGCTGCGGTGGCGCTGGGGCTCGGGGTACGGGCGTGGCGTCGCGCCGGCCGGCAGAAGCAGCAGGAGTCGCAGAAGCAGCAGGAGTCGCAGCAGAAGCGGGAGTCGCAGGAGGTGACCTGACACGACGAAGGCCCCGTCCGGTGGACGGGGCCTTCAGTGGTGGCTGGGGCCGGGATCGAACCGGCGACCTATCGCTTTTCAGGCGATCGCTCGTACCAACTGAGCTACCCAGCCACGCAGCTCTTACGGGCTGCAGCGGTCCTGACGGGATTTGAACCCGCGGCCTCCACCTTGACAGGGTGGCGAGCACTCCAAACTGCTCCACAGGACCAAGCAATGTGCGAGACAAGTCTCGCACACGTTAAAGCGTGCCCCCAACGGGATTCGAACCCGTGCTACCGCCTTGAAAGGGCGGCGTCCTGGGCCACTAGACGATGAGGGCTAAAGGCCCACCGGTTTGCTTTCCAGCGCGTCGGGGACGTGAGAAGCATATGGGATCCGCGGGCGAACGCCAAAACGCTTTAGCCGGAGGGTGTGGGAGCCGTCGGGGAGGGGGAGCGGCCGGCCGTGTTCTCCTCCGGGAGATGGCGGCTGACCTCGGCCGTCGTCAGTCCGAGGCCGCCCAGCGTGATCTCGTCCCAGGCCTGTAGACGGCGCGTCGAGCGGTCCAGGTAGAGCACCGAGGCGCGCACCTTCTCGGGCTGCTCGTTCTGTACGGCGCGCAGGCCCCCGCCGCCCGTGGAGCCCTCGACCTTCAGCCGCGTACCGAACTTGAGAAGTTCGTTCACCCGGTGGTGCACATGGCCGGCCAGGACGAGGGGGACGGTTCCGTCGGTCTCCCTTGCGGCATTCGGGTCATGGGCCACCGCGATGTCGACCGGTGTGCCGGCCCGCTTCTGGTCGCGCAGGGCCGAGGCGAACCGGATTCCCGCCATCCGTGCAGCCGCCTTGCCCTGGGCGGGGACGGAGCGGTCCGGGGTGAACTGGGCGTCGCCGGTGCCCGCCACCCGCAGGCCCCCGACGTTCACGGCGCTGCCCTCGTCCAGGACGCGCACGTTCTTCATGCCCTTCAGGTACGTCTGGGTGATCTTCGAGTCGTGGTTGCCGCGCACCCAGACGTAGGGCGCGCCGAGGTCGCGGACCGGGTCGAGGAAGCCGTTCTCGGCGGCGGTGCCGTGGTCCATGGTGTCGCCGGAGTCGATGATCACGTCGATCTCGTACTGCTC
Source organism: Streptomyces sp. NPDC055749 (assembly GCF_053617235.1). Classification (NCBI taxonomy): domain Bacteria; kingdom Bacillati; phylum Actinomycetota; class Actinomycetes; order Kitasatosporales; family Streptomycetaceae; genus Streptomyces; species Streptomyces sp. NPDC055749. The sequence continues at coordinate 220,791 of NZ_JBSHFH010000002.1, forward strand.
GACGAGTGAGCCGATGATGTGCCAGGCCGCCGGGTTGAGATGGATGTCGGAGACGTGCAGGACGCGGATCGTGGCGGGGTCGGGGCGGTAGACGGGCAGCGTGGACGTGGCGTCGTACAGCTTGGTGACGTTGGTGACGAGGCGGGCCAGTTCCTGCTGGTAGACGTCGAATTCGGTGACGATCGAGCGCGCGTCGCCGACGAGCGAGGGGGCGCTGGAGAGCAGTCCGGAGAATTTCGGCTCCAGGACGGACTTCGGATTCCAGGTGGCGTACGCGGAGATGCCGGACGCGGCCAGGAGCGCCAGTGCCAGGCCGCCCGCCGCGAGGGCGCGGCGCGGGCGGCGGTAGACGGCGAGGCCGAGGGCGGTGGCGCCCGAGACGACGGCCACGCAGGACCGCAACGCCAGGTCGCGGGTGCCGGAGACGACGTCGGTGGTGACTTCGTCCTGGAGGCCGGAGAGCCGTTCGGGGTGTTTGACCAGGGCCTGGGAGCGCACCGGGTCGAGCCGGTCGACATCGACGTCGAGGCGGATCGGGGCGATGTGGGAGTCCAGCTCCAGGGCGCCGAGCGGTGACACGTTGATCCTCGTGCCGCCGGTGAGGGACGGGCGCAGGGTCATATCGGTGTCCATGGGCCCCACCGGCGTACGGACACTTCCGACGATCAGCAGCCCCAGCCAGGCCCCCAGGACGACGACGGCGACGAGGCCGAGCGCGCGGGTGACGGGGTGCGGCGTGTCGGTGAGTGTGCGTACGGGAGTGGCGGAGCGGGAGCGGGAGCGGAGACGGTGCCGGAGGCGGTCGACTGCGGCACGGAACGGGTCGCGGGCCATTGGGCCCGTATGCCCTGGTTCGGGTCCGGACATGCGGGCGGGGGGACAGTGGGTACGGACGGGGCACGCGGTGTGGGCCGGTCGTACGTGACAATGGCGGGGTGCTGGAGATGACGCGCGAGGAGTTCGAAGAGCTGGTGAGCCAAGCTCTTGACCGGATCCCGCCGGAGCTGACGCGGCTGATGGACAACGTCGCGGTGTTCGTCGAGGACGAACCGGACCCCGGTGACCCCGACCTGCTCGGGCTGTACGAGGGCACGCCGCTCACCGATCGCGGTGAGTGGTACGCGGGGGTGCTGCCGGACCGGATCACGATCTACCGCGGGCCGACGCTGCGGATGTGCGAATCGCGCGAGGACGTCGTCGCCGAGACCGAGATCACCGTGGTCCATGAGATCGCGCACCACTTCGGCATCGACGACGAGCGGCTGCACGCCCTGGGTTACGGGTGAGCGAACCCCGGCCCCGCCACGGTGACGTCGGGGGTTCCGCCGTCGACCCGGATGTCGATCTGTCCGATCCCGCGCAGCGGGCGGAGACGGCCGGCGGGGCGAAGTGGAAGGTGCTCGGGGTCATCGCCGCGGGCGGCGCGCTGGGTGCCGTCGCGCGGTACGCGGCCCTGTTGCACTGGCCGGCCGACGGGGACTCCTTCCCCTGGGCGGTCTTCGTCGTCAATGTGTCGGGCTGCGCCCTGATCGGCGTGCTGATGGTGCTGGTGGCCGAGCAGGGTGCGGTGAGCCGGCCGCTGCTGCGGCCGTTCCTCGGGGTCGGGGTGCTCGGCGGGTTCACGACGTTCTCGACGTACGCGGCCGATGTGTCGGAGCTGCTGGTGCGCGAACAGGCGCTGACCGCCATGGCGTACGCGATGGGCACGGTCCTGGCGGCGCTCGGCGCGGTCTGGGGGGCCGCGGCGGGCACACGGGCGGTCCTGGACGCGTACGGGCGCGGGGCGCGCGCATGACCTGGCTGCTGGTCGCGATCGGGGGCGCTGTCGGAGCGCCGCTGCGCTATCTGACGGACCGCGCGGTGCAGGCGCGTCACGGCGCCGGGCTTCCGTACGTCTTCCCGTGGGGGACCTTCACCGCCAACGCCGCGGGCAGCCTGCTGCTCGGTCTGCTGACCGGGGCGGCGGTGTCCGAACCCGTGTACGCCCTGGTGGGTACCGGGCTGTGCGGGGCTCTGACGACGTACTCCACGTTCTCGTACGAGACGCTGCGGCTCGCCGAGAGCGGGCGTGCGTTCCTTGCCGTGGCCAATGTGGTGACGTCGCTGCTGGTGGGCCTCGGAGCGGTGTTCCTCGGCGCTGAACTCGCGGGCGGGTTCGGGGGGTAGCTCCCTTCGCGGGCGTGTCCCCGGTGGGGGTGTGGGAGTTGGGCACGGCGCCCCCTCCTTCCCCGCTTCGCTTTCACGCCCCGGAGGTGCCACCCGTGCGCCAGTTGTCCGCCCCTGTCCGATGGGCAGCCGTCACCGCGTTGACGATCGCCGCGTCCACCGGCTGCATGAGCGTCGGCGACGACGGCGAGAAACCGGCGCCCTCCCGGTCGGCCGGTTCGAAGGGGGCGTCGGCGGGGCCGGACGGCGTGACCGTGCCGGGTTCGGGCCGGGCCGGTTACGGCGGCAGCCGTGCCGAGGCGCAGTCCGACCGCGAGGCCGGGGCGAAGCCGGACCCGAGCGCGTCGGGCGCCACGCCGTCGGCGGCCCCCGGCGGGACGCGGCCGACGCCCGTGCCCGGCGCGCCGCTGCCGAGCACCGGGGGCCGGCCGCCGGCCCCGCAGCCCTCGGCGCCGGGTCCTGGACCCGGCGAACCGCCGCCCCCGCCGGTCACCCCCGAGCCCTCGGATCCGCCCCCTCCGACCCCTGATCCCGAGCCGGAACCGACCCCGCCGCCGGAGCCTTCGGATCAGCCGTCCGCGTCCCCCGCGGCGCAGCTCCGGAACCAGGCGATGAGCGCTCCGGAGAGGCCTGAGACGCAGCGCACACCGGAGGCATCACCGCAGGTCGGGCCGGTGTGAGAGAGGGTGCGCCGGGGCGGCGGAGGGGAGTTCCGGGCAGGTGGTTTGCGCTAAGTGGGTAAGGGTGCGTATGGTTATAGATCGTTTGATCCCATTGCCCGGCGCCGACACAGAAGAGCGCCGTGTGGCGCGTACTCTCCCTTGCCGTGGCTGGACCGCATTGAGGCGGTCGAAATTGCGAAAACACGGAGTTACGGGCGCGTGCCGAGACTCCGGAAGGTTTCGCATTTCGCATGTCAATTTCCAGTTCTGACCACACCGTCATGCCCGAGAACGTCGACAACGACGAGCTCATCACCCTCGACACCATCGAGAGCGTCGAGTCCATCGAGAGCGTCGAGGACGCCGAGCTCGCGGAGCTCGCCGAGGCCGTCGTGGCCGAGGCCGACACCGCAGCCGTCGTCGCTGCCGACCCCGAGGTCGTGAAGGTCGTCGAGGTCGAGGTCGTGGAGGTCGTGGAGACCCCCGCCCCCGTCGAGGTCGTGGAGACCCCCGCAGCCGAGGTCGCCCAGACCCCTGAGGTCGCCGCCGAAGACAGCACCGAGGCCGAAGACGCCGAGGACGCCGAGCCGACCGTCACCTTCGGTTCGCTCGGTCTGCCCGAGGGCATCGTCCGCAAGCTCGCCCAGAACGGCGTCACCGCGCCCTTCCCGATCCAGGCCGCGACCATTCCGGACGCCCTGGCCGGCAAGGACATCCTGGGCCGTGGCCGTACCGGCTCCGGCAAGACCCTCTCCTTCGGTCTCCCGACCCTGGCCACGCTGGCCGGCGGTACCACCGAGAAGAAGAAGCCCCGCGCGATCATCCTGACGCCGACGCGTGAGCTCGCGATGCAGGTCGCGGACGCGCTTCAGCCGTACGGCGACGTACTCGGCCTGAAGATGAAGGTCGTCTGCGGCGGTACGTCGATGAGCAACCAGATCTACGCGCTGGAGCGCGGTGTCGACGTCCTCGTCGCCACCCCGGGCCGTCTGCGCGACATCATCAACCGTGGCGCCTGCTCCCTGGCGAACGTCCAGGTCGCCGTCCTCGACGAGGCCGACCAGATGTCGGACCTGGGCTTCCTGCCCGAGGTCACCGAGCTGCTCGACCAGATCCCCGGCGGCGGCCAGCGCATGCTCTTCTCCGCCACCATGGAGAACGAGATCGGCACCCTGGTCAAGCGCTACCTGAGCAACCCGGTCACCCACGAGGTGGACAGCGCCCAGGGCAACGTCTCGACCATGTCGCACCACGTCCTCGTCGTGAAGCCGAAGGACAAGGCGCCGGTCACGGCCGCGATCGCCGCCCGCAAGGGCCGCACGATCATCTTCGTCCGCACCCAGCTGGGCGCCGACCGTATCGCCGAGCAGCTCATCGAGTCCGGCGTGAAGGCCGACGCGCTGCACGGCGGCATGACGCAGGGCGCCCGCACCCGCGTTCTCGAGGACTTCAAGAAGGGTTACGTCAACGCGCTCGTCGCGACCGACGTGGCCGCCCGCGGTATCCACGTCGACGGCATCGACCTGGTCCTGAACGTGGACCCGGCCGGCGACCACAAGGACTACCTGCACCGCTCGGGCCGTACCGCCCGCGCCGGCAAGTCCGGTGTCGTCGTGTCGCTGGCGCTTCCGCACCAGCGCCGCCAGATCTTCCGCCTCATGGAGGACGCGGGCGTCGACGCCTCGCGTCACATCGTGCAGGGCGCGGGCGTCTTCGAGCCCGAGGTCGCCGAGATCACCGGTGCCCGTTCGCTGACCGAGGTCCAGGCCGACTCCGCGAACAACGCCGCCAAGCAGGCCGAGCGCGAGGTCGCCGACCTGACGAAGCAGCTGGAGCGCATCCAGCGCCGTGCCGGCGAGCTGCGCGAGGAGGCCGACCGCCTGGTCGCCCGCGCCGCACGCGAGCGTGGGGACGACCCCGAGGAGGCAGTGGCCGCGGCCGCCGCCGAGGCGGAGGCCGCGATCGAGGCCGCCGCAGCGGCAGTGCCCGAGCCGCAGCCGGCCGTGCGCGAGGAGCGCCGTGACGACCGCGGCAACTTCGAGCGCCGTGACAACCGCGGCGGCGACCGTGGTGGTTACCGCGGTGGCAACGACCGCAACGACCGCGGCGGTGACCGTGGTGGCCGTTCCTTCGAGCGTCGTGACGACCGTGGTGGCAGCCGTCCGTCCTTCAACCGGGACAACGACCGTCCGTCGTTCAACCGCGACCGTCGTGACGAGCGTCCGTCCGGTGGCTTCCGCTCCGGTGGTTCCGGTGGCGGCGACCGTCGTGACGACCGTGGTGGCAGCCGTCCGTCCTTCAACCGGGACAACGACCGCCCGTCGTTCAACCGCGACCGTCGTGACGAGCGCCCCTCGGGCGGCTTCCGCTCCGGCGGCGCCGGTGGCAACGACCGCGGCGGCGACCGTGGTGGCCGTCCCTTCGAGCGTCGCGACAACGACCGCCCGTCCTTCAACCGCGACAACGACCGCCCGTCGTTCAACCGCGACCGTCGTGACGAGCGCCCGTCCGGTGGCTTCCGCTCCGGTGGCGGCGACCGCCCGTTCAACCGTGACCGTCGTGACGAGCGTCCCTCGGGCGGCTTCCGCTCCGGCGGCGCCGCCGACCGCCCGACCGGTCGCCGCGACGACCACCGCGGTGGCACCGGCACCGGCACGAGCACCGGCTCGTTCGGCCGCCGCGACGACAAGCCGCGCTGGAAGCGCAACGGCTGATCGCAGTTGAACAGGTCTGAACAGGCCTGACTGAACGACCGGCAGGGCCCGTACGACACCGAATCGGTGACGTACGGGCCCTGCCGTCTTTCCCCGGCCCCAACCCGTGTTGAACGGGTTCGAAAAGCGCCTTCCGCTGCTCGTGACGTGCTGTTAGGCTCCGTCCACTTGCGTGGGGGTACTGCTGGGGGGCAGGTCCGGAGCGCTCAACCGAGCCCGGACAACGAACTTTGTACGGACATCGCGCCATCCCCCATGCCTGCTTTCTGATCCATGGGGAGGAACCAGAGTGGCCAACCGAGCCCTCACGAGCGGCGTTGTCGCCGCCGCACTTGTCATGTCTGTCACCACGGCAGTGGGGCCCGCCGCCATGGCCGCACCGGCGGTGACCTCACCGCCGGCCGATTCCGTCGCAACGGCACTCGGGACGGGAACGGCCGAGCCGGTGGTGGTCCCGGCCGCGATGCAAGACTCCCTGCAGGACTTCAACTCCGTCGCTACCGGTAGCCCGTACAACGCCGATGCCGCCGGCCGGACGGGCGTCTTCCATAAGACGTCCAGTGGCACGGCCGGCTACGCATGGACGCGCTACTCCGACGGCCGGACGTTCTCCGCGGCTCCGACCGGCAGCGGAGAGGTCACTCAGACATACGGCACGGGCACCGACACGATCGCCTACCGGCGGGGGAACGACGTCGAACTGCGCGACATGGCCGCCGGTACGACGCAGTTCGTGACCATGCCGGAAGGACTCACCTTCTCCGGTGTGTACGGCAGCACGGTCGTCGCGGTGAAACTGGAGACCCAGGAATCCTCGGGCACGACCAGCACCGTGGCCACGGAGGCCCACCTCGTGGATGTGCATGAGGACGGGACCGTACGCGACCGCAGGGTGACCGGCCTTCCCGAGGGCGCGTGGTTGTACCCCAGCCAGACGGTCGTGACCGGGGACAGCACCGCCGTCGCGCTGCGCATCGTGCACGAGGCAAAAGCGCGTCTGGCCATGGTCGACATCGCGACCGCTCGGATGACGGCGTACACGCAGCGGATCGCGGGTACGTCCGGCTTCCTGCTGACATCCCGATACCTGGTCTGGTACGGAAACGGCACCGGCTCGACGATCTCCGTGCTGCCGAGGTCCGACATCGGTGCCACCCCGACCGTCCTCACCGAGCCGGCACCCACCGAGCGCTACGTCACCTACCTCCGCCTGGTCGGAGACTGGCTGATCCACAGCCGCGGCTGGGGTACCCCGCTCATGGCCACCCCGCTCTCCGGCGGCCCGTCCCGGGAGCTGTTGAAGCGGTCCGAGCCGGCGATCTCCGTGGCGGACGACGGTTCGGCCGTGGTCGTCGGCGGCGCCACCGGCCTCGCGAGCGACAGGGAATGGGGGGCGTACCGCATCACCGAGGGCCAGGACGGCATACCGGAACTGAACCGGGTGATCGACCTGGCCGCGCTGCCGGTGGAGGTGCAGGGAATCGGTCTCGCCCGGGGCCATCTGACGGTCGCGGACAGCCGTACCGGGGGACGCAGAGGCACCGTCCGCGCCCTGAAGGTGCAGGGGACGCCGGCCTACGGGGACGCCGACGGAGTAAACATGGACCTGGCTTCGGAGTGCCGTCCGGAAGACGACCCCGACTGCCATGTGATGTTCGGCTCCAACAACGGAGGCGTCACCGTCCTGGACCGTCAGGCGTCGCGCGGCGACAAGGTGATTTTCGCCGGGTGGACTTCGTTGGCCACCGGCCAGTGGGGCGGCGCGCTCACGGACGCCGACGGCGAATACGCCGTCTACACCAACAAGGACGCAACCGAGCAGACCGTCTACCGGGCCGACCCGAGCGAGAAGATCCTGACGCGCGCTCCCGTCGCGTCCGCGCTCTGGGCCGGAACGCTGTGGAGCGCCGGTCAGACGCCCGGCACCGTCACCGCGTACGACCTCGTGAAGCGCCGGACAACGGCGACGGTAGACCTCGGATCGGGCTGTGCGCCACAGGAACTTCAGGCACTGGGCCGGTGGTTGTACTGGTCGTGCGGGGAGTCCGGCGGCGCCGGGGTCTTCGACCGTACGACGAGGAAGTCGCTCGCCGTACCCGCCGACGAGGCTCTGCTTGGCGACGGCTATCTCGTACGCCACGACAAGCCCGCCGGGAAGCTGGAACTGACCGATCTGGTGACGGGTATCGCCACCGGGACGGTGACGAGCCGGGTCGTCGCGGACCTGCCGGCGACCGCGCAGGCGCAGCGGCGGGTGGCGTGGACGGTCGACAAGTACGGCGGGCACCTCGCATACGTGGATGCCGGGCAGCGGGTGCACGTGGTGCCGACCGGAGTACCCACGCAGGCGTTGTCGGCCCGCGACGAGCGGCGGACGGAACTGCCCAGTCCCACCGGCGGATATCCGGGCGACTGGACCTACTGGGCAACGCTCTCCAAGCCCGCCTCGTCCTGGAAGGCCTCTTTCAAGGACCGGCGGACAGGGAAGGTGGTCCGTACCGTCACGGGCGGCGAGGCGCGGGGAGCGTTTTATGCGGAATGGGACGGCCGCACCGACCTCGGCAAGCTCGCCGTCAACGGCCGCTACGACTGGACGCTGACCGTCCAGCCCGCCGACGGTCATGGTGCCGCCCTGACCAGGACCGGTGAGTTCGCCCTGACGCACGCGGCTCCGGCCTGGCGCGATTTCGCCGGCAGGGACGGTCTGGGCGATCTCTTTTTCGCCGTGGACGAGAGCACGGTCGGACTGCGCCGGGGACGCCTGCCCGGGACGGTCGGTCCGCACACCATGCAATGGAGCCTGGGCGACGTGGCCTCCAAGAGAATCGTCCCCACCGGAGACCTCCGGGGCGACGGGTGCAACGACTATCTGGCGGTCAAGGATGACGGCACGCTGCTCAGGCTCGACGGAACCTGTGACGACGACAGCGGTTACGGGTTTCACACGGAGCCGGCGAAGATCGGTATCGGCTGGAAGGCGTACGACCTGTTCGCGCCCGGCGACATCAACGGGGACCAGGTCGCGGACCTGCTGGCACGTCAGAAGTCGACCGGCTACCTCTACCTCTATCCGGGTGACGGCAACGGCCGGCTGAAGGCGCGCACCAAGATCGGCATCGGCTGGAACGGCCTGACGGTCGTCGGCGCGGGCGATCTGACCGGCGACGGGTTCGGAGACCTGCTGGTCCGTGACAAGGCGGGCGTGCTGTGGCGTTACAACGGCACGGGCACCGGCCGAGTGGCACCGAAGGTGAGGATCAGCGCGGGCTGGCAGGTGTACAACGCGCTCGCGGCTGTCGGTGACATCACGGGAGACGGGAAGAACGACTTGCTGGCCCGGGACACGGCCGGGGTGCTCTGGCGGTACACCGGCACCGGAAGGGGCACCTTCCTCGCGAAGTCCCGGATGGGGCCGGGCTGGCAGAAGTATCCGAAGGTGTTCTGAGGTATGCGGCGCGTGGGCACGGCTCGGCGGATCGGTTACCAGAGCGTGCTGTGAACCGCGCATGTCATGCCCTCGGCGAGGGAATCGCTGGGGGCATGACAAACCGCGAAGCCGGGGCCGCCGAGCCCCCACCACCGCCCGACGCCACCGTTCCCGCTCCTGTGCGAGCTCGCACCCCTGCTGGAGCTCCCACCCCGACCTCCGACGAAGACCGCCTGGCCGAACTCGGCTATACCCAGGTACTCGCCCGCCGGATGTCCGCCTTCTCCAACTACGCCGTCTCGTTCACGATCATCTCGGTGCTCTCCGGCTGCCTGACCCTCTACCTGTTCGGCATGAACACCGGCGGCCCGGCCGTCATCACCTGGGGCTGGGTCGGGGTCGGCCTGATGACGTTGTTCGTCGGCCTGGCGATGGCGGAGATCTGTTCGGCGTACCCGACCTCCGCGGGCCTCTACTTCTGGGCCCACCGTCTCGCCCCACCGCGTTCGGCGGCGGCCTGGGCGTGGTTCACGGGCTGGTTCAACGTCCTCGGGCAGGTCGCCGTCACCGCGGGCATCGACTTCGGGGCGGCGTCGTTCCTGGGCGCGTACCTGAACCTGCAGTTCGGCTTCGAGGTCACGCCGGGCCGTACGATCCTGCTGTTCGCCGCCATCCTGATCCTGCACGGCCTGCTCAACACGTTCGGCGTGCGGATCGTGGCGATCCTCAACAGCGTGAGCGTCTGGTGGCACGTCATCGGCGTCGCGGTCATCGTCGGCGCCCTCACCTTCGTACCGGACTCGCACCAGTCGGCGTCGTTCGTCTTCACCGAATTCGTCAACAACACCGGGTGGGACAGCGGCTTCTACGTCGTGATGATCGGCCTGCTGATGGCCCAGTACACCTTCACCGGGTACGACGCCTCCGCCCATATGACGGAGGAGACCCATGACGCGGCCATGGCGGGCCCACGCGGAATCGTCCAGTCCATCTGGACCTCCTGGATCGCCGGCTTCGTCCTCCTCCTCGGCTTCACCTTCGCCATCCAGTCGTACGACGGAGCCCTCACCTCATCGACCGGCGCCCCGCCCGCCCAGATCCTCCTGGACGCCCTGGGCGCCACGACCGGCAAACTCCTGCTGCTCGTCGTCATCGGAGCCCAGCTCTTCTGCGGCATGGCCTCCGTCACCGCCAACAGCCGCATGATCTATGCCTTCTCCCGGGACGGCGCGCTGCCCTTCTCCCGCATCTGGCACACGGTCAGCCCGCGGACCCGCACCCCTGTCGCAGCTGTCTGGCTCGCCGCGATGGCAGCCCTCGCCCTCGGCCTCCCCTACCTGATCAACGTCACCGCGTACGCCGCCGTGACCTCGATCGCCGTGATCGGTCTCTACATCGCGTACGTCATCCCCACCCTGCTCCGTCTGCTGCGCGGCGACGACTTCACCCCGGGCCCCTGGCAGCTGGGCCGCTGGTCGCGCCCCATCGGCATTGTCGCGGTGGTGTGGGTGGCGGTGATCACTGTGCTCTTCATGCTGCCCCAGGTGTCGCCGGTCACGTGGGAGACCTTCAACTACGCCCCGATCGCGGTCCTGGTGGTCCTCGGCTTCGCGGCCACCTGGTGGCTGGCCTCGGCCCGCCACTGGTTCCTCAAGCCGGATCACAAGCGCACGGACACGGCCGACGGGCCCATCTGACCGGACGACGCGCACCCCGCGTGACCGGCCGCGACGGGCCCGGCACCGGATACCGGATCGGCTGGCGGGCGCGGGCGGGCTATGCTCGGGGGTGATCCGCGAGGGCCGTTAGCTCAATTGGTCAGAGCAGCGGACTTTTAATCCGTTGGTTGTGGGTTCGAGTCCCACACGGCCTACCGGTGGCGGGGGAGGGAAACACCCCCTGACCTGCTACGCAGCGCCTGATTCGACTTCGGTCGAGTCGGGCGCTGCCTCGCGTTCGGGCGCTTGCGTGAGCGGACGTGCCTTGGGAGGGCGCAGCGAGCAGGGTCCAGGAGGACGGATGGCCCTCCTGGCGCGGCCTCAACTCTGGCAGCCGCACCCCGACATCCCTGGACTGCCGAACCGGGCCTCGGAGTGGTCGAGTTCCAGGAGGGCGGCGGCCTGCCGTACAGACGTCTCGTCGGGCTCGTGTCGGTGGGCGCCCTTGGTTACAGCCCGCAGGAGCCCTGGTCGAGGTGGAAGTACCGGGCGTTGGCCCAGCGGCACAGCCGGATACCGACGATGACGCCGACGATTGTGATCAGGGCAGGCAGGTATCCGCTGGCGACCTGGATGATCGGGATTGCAGGGCACCCACCGGAGATCGCCCAGCCCGTACCGAACAACACCGCGCCGGGGACCACGCCCCCGTGGATGCGCCCTGGGGTGCGGCGGACCCGCAGCAGAGCGAATACGCACACGATGATCACCACGGCGCCGGCGAAGGAGAGGAGCATGCGCACGTCCTGGAAGGTGAACATGCGGTTCAGTTCGGCGTAGTCGCCGAAGCCGATGTTGGTGACGGTGTAGCCGAGGGCCAGGCCTGTGATGATGCTGGCCAGCAGAATCGCGCCGCGGGTACGCATCAGATCACCTTCCACAGGAGGAACGACACCGCGATGGCGGTGCCGAAGAACACGGCGGTCGCGACGATGCTGACCGGCCTCAGCCTGCCGCAGCCGCTGAGTCCGTGGCCGGAGCTGCACCCGCCGGCCAGCCGAGTGCCGAAGCCGACCAGTACACCTCCCACGAACAGCAGGGCGATCATGGTGGTCGGATTGGCGGTGACCAGGTCCCGAAAACCTGGGCCCATATCGAAGCGGAGCTGGAACCGCCCCGAAGTGACCGCGGCGATCAGTCCGCCGATGAAGACCGATATCAGCAGGGCGGCCTGGGTGACCAGCGGGGCCGGGCGCAGGCTCGTGGCCGCGGGGCTCTCGCTCGCCGCTGGTTCGGGATCCGCTTCGAGCGGCTGCGGATTCCCGTACGGAACCTGTGCCAGGGTGGACGGGCCGGTGCCGGTGCCGAAGTGCTCCGCCGTAGCTGCGGCGAGCGCATCGGCGAGAGCTTGATCGTCGGTGAACTCCTCGTCCATCTCCTCGAGGTGGCGTTCGCGGCGCCAGTGCAACACGCGATCCCACGCGGACGACACCCCGAAAGACCGATCGGTGATGAGGGTGTAGTTGATGGTGACCAGAGCGAGCCCGATAGCGCCCGCCCACCAGGGCCAGTAGGTACTCATGCGGGTCCTCTCATCCAATCGGCAATTCGGGCCAACCAGCCGCGCTTCGAGGGAACCTGTGGTGACGATGACGGTTGGTGTTGCCAGACAGGTGCCGGCGCAGATGTCGCCCCGAAGTGGCCCGGGGCCCCCGGTGGCACGGTTCCGGGTTCTGACTGCCCGTATGGGTGGGCCGGCGCCGGCTGGAACCAGGGCGCGGCCTCCGGGGACCACGCATCGGGCGCGGCCTGCCGGGGTACCTCCCCTGGGTTGGCGGCGCCGTACCGGTCCGCCTCGGCGACGCCTTCGAGGTGTCGCGCGCGGGCTCCGTTGGGCAGCAGGCTGATCGGCACGCGCTCGCCGGTGAGTGACACCTGGTAGCGCGCACAGCCGAGCCACTGATCGTCGCTGTCGCAGTAGTATTCGCGCCAACCTCGCAAGCTCGCCCTAAGTAGGGGGAAAAGGGGGCATCCTGCGGCGTGTGAGCAACTCACGTTGCTCCCTCCTGATCGGCGCACACCACCCGTTCGGGGAGAGTGGTTGCCGTTCTCGATTCTTGCCCTCGCCGCGCTTGGTCGACGATCTGCAAAAGCGACGCGGTGACGGGCGGTGGCAATAAGGCTCTGTGTCTCGATTCCGTGACCGGGCGTGATGCAATCACTATTTCGATGCCCCGAGCAAATTCAGGGTATTTTTCAATCGGACCACTTGACGCTACGTCGCGAGATGTTCCGCGCGACGGATATGTGGCGTCTGTCCCTCATTTCCGGATATTTACAACTGGCAATGGGGCTCACTTGGATCACTATTCGGCTCCATGGTCGCGGCCCGTGCAGATACAGGTCAGCTGTTTATGGAGAGGGTGAAAATACTGAAGCCCCTTGTGATGGTGACGTGAATATCGTGGATCTCGAATGAAGAGCTAATGGGGAAGAATTATGTGCCAGCGTGCTGTCTGCCGGTCGTGCCGGAAGATGACCTATGAGGGCTGCGGGAGGCATGTGGACCAAGTGCTCATGGGCGTGCCGACGGCTCAGCGGTGCATGTGTGAGCCTGCGGAGGGCAGCGGTGCGCGCGCAGTGGGGGCGGCGGCTCGATCGGAATCGATGCCGGTCCGACAGGGCGAGTCGCCGCGACAGGCGCAGGTCCGATCGGGGGGTGGCAGGTGGGCCCGGCTCATCAATTGGGCGAAAAGCCCGGCATAAGGCAATCAGTCGACTGTGCGTTCTTCGGACTCTTTGGGTAGAAGACGTTGGTTATTGCGCCATGAAAACCCGGATTTCGAACTCCAGGACGCCGCCTCCGCTACGCCGAAGAGCGCCAGAGCGCGATGGCGCTACGGATGCAGAGCTGGCAGCTGGTCGTCGCCGACGTGAATTTTGAGCGATTCGTGCGCGGACGGTACGGCGCCCTGCCGGTTACGTCGCTACGGGAATTGGAGTGAACGGCCCTCGGTAGTGGGAGAGGCGGTCTTCATCGGCGGGGCCGCGGGCAGCCGGATGATCCCGTCGCCCAGGCTGCCGCCCGCGAACACGCCCACCGGATTCAGCTGACTCGCTCTCCTACACGCGTGCGAGGTCCCTGGATCGGGCGGTCGCGGTCGCGCCGACCATCAGCCCCAGTGCGATGGCCGTGACGATCGTGATCAGTTTGAGCAGGTCCGTGAAGCCGGCGATGACGTGGCCTCCGGCCAGAGTGGTCAGCCCGCGCATGCCCAGCGAGCCGACGGTGAGGGTGAAGAAGCCGGGCAGCAGCAGGACCGGGCGTGGGGGCATGCCGGGGCGGTGGCTGAGGAGATTGGCCGCAGCCGCCAGCACCACGGCCGCCGTGAAGGTCCCGGCCGTCTCACCCACCGCCTTCGTCACCAGCGACTGCACGCCCACGGTGACGTAGACGAGCACCACGAGCTGGGGCAGCAGACGCATCGGAATCGCGAAGGCGAGCACGGCACCGACGGTGAAGACCGCCCAGCTGCAGAACAGCGCCCAGCGCGGCAGGTCCGAGGCCGCTGCCACGTCGAACAGCTGTCGCGCGGACGAGCCGGTCAGTGCGAGCCCCAGCAGAACTCCCACGTACAGCTGCACCAGCAGGAACACCGCGTACACCAGCCGGATCGCACCAGTGGTCATCAGCCCGGCACCCAGTTCCGCCACCGCGGCACTCAGGTAGTCACCGGGCACGAAGAAGAACAGCGCCGGCAGCATCAGCAGGACCGGCCCCCCGTGCCCGGCATCCCGGGCGAAGACCGTCAGCGTCACGACGGAGACCAGTGTGGAAGCCGCCAGTGGCAGGAGCAGCGCCAGCCGCGGCAGCCGGTCCCCCGCCACCGCCAGCCCCCCGGCCAGCACCGCCAGCACTGCAGTGGAACCGATCTCGTACCACGTGGCCTGCATCAGCGGCGCGAACCCGAGAGCGATCAGCACGATGCCCGCCAGCTTTCCCCACCACGGATACGGGGCCGGCTGCTCCTCGATGCGCCGCAGACGCTCACGCGCCGCCGCCACCGACATCCCTCCGCCCCGGATCTCCTCCATCAGAGGCTTGAGAGCCACCAACTGATCGAGCCGCAACACCTCCGGCATCGCGCGCACCGTCACCGTGGACGCCGCGCCCGAGACCGCTGTGACGGTGACGACCGCCCCGTCGGGAACCAGTACGAGCGACACCTGATGCCCGTACGCCTCGGCGGCCTCGCGAGCACCGCGCCCGATCAGCTCGGCGCCCTCACCGGAGGAGGCCAGCAGAATCCTGACCAGCCGGACCACAAGGTCCACCACCTCGCCGCCCGGAACGCCCTCACCATCGGTCGCCGCGGCTGCTTCGGTCGATTCCATACCGGATCATCCCAAGACTGAACAGCCGCAGCAGAGTGCCACGCCAACTGGGTGACGCACCGGCTGTCCCGGGATGGCGCAAGCCGCTCCGTTGGTCAGGTGAGTTGGCCGGTCACCGGCTCAGTCGAGGCCCTCGGCTCTGAGGTCGTAGACCAGCAGGAGCGTCCGGTAGGACTCGTCGGGTACGTCGCGGCAGGCCTTGGGGCGGTTACTGAGCGTCGAGTGGTTGTCCAGCGCCCTCTCGCACGTCGCGCGCACCTGCGCTTCGGACTGTGTGCAGGCGCCGAGAGTCGTGAGCAGGAGCATCGCTCCGAGAGCGGCGGTGGCGGTGGCGGTCGTACGGGTACGCATGGTCTCCCCG
Organism: Streptomyces sp. NPDC055749; assembly: GCF_053617235.1. Classification (NCBI taxonomy): domain Bacteria; kingdom Bacillati; phylum Actinomycetota; class Actinomycetes; order Kitasatosporales; family Streptomycetaceae; genus Streptomyces; species Streptomyces sp. NPDC055749. The sequence continues at coordinate 236,174 of NZ_JBSHFH010000002.1, forward strand.
GGGGCAGTGCGTGACAGGGGAGACATTATCGGGCAATGGGGGTGAGTCGGTGGGGGAGTTGGGGTGCTTTGCACCCGGACGTGTCACCCGTGGAGGGGTGTGCTGACGGTCATTCGGTCGGTTCGATGTTCTGGTTGGCGTGGAACAGGTTGTCGGGGTCGTACGTCTTCTTGATGGCGGCGAGCCTGTCGAAGTGGTCGCGGTAGGTCGACCTGACGCGCTCCGGGCTCTCGCCCGCGCCGATGAAGTTCACGTACGCACCGCCCATGGAGTGCGGGTGCAGCTCGTCCCAGTAGTCGATCGCCCACTGCGTGACCGTCGCGGCGTTGGACGGGTCGGGGTCGATGCCGGCGATGACGCCGGACCAGACGGCGTCCCGGAAGGCCCACGCGGTGTCGTCCTGGCCCACCCGGCCCGCCGCCGCGTCGACCGGGTAGAGGTGCATCGTCGACAGGTCGGAGGGGAGGCTCTCCGCGTATCTGGCGTGCACATCGATGGCCTCGTCCGAGATCCGGTCGAAGAAGTCCCCGCGCCAGTACCACTGGAGGCCCTTGGGGATCAGTTCGTCGAACAGTGTCTGGAGTGCCGGATAGGGCATCGGCGACGTGAAGTGGAAGGCGGGCGGGCCGGCCTCCTCGACGACGGCCAGGGTCTTGTCCACCGCGGCGGGCTCGTCGCCCGTGAGGCACCACACGATCCCGCACATCTTCTGGCCGTGGATCTCCTCGGGGAACGGCGGGCCGGGCGGGACCACCAGCGTCGCGAAGAAGCCGTTCACGTCCTCGGGCGCCTGCGGTATGAACTCCCGGTACCACCGCAGCACTTCGCCGATCATGTCCAGCGGCCACACCGTGATCCCCATGCCCACGGTGCCCACCGGATGCAGCCGGAACTCGAACGAGGTGACGACCCCGTAGTTCCCGCCGCCGCCACGCAGCGCCCAGAACAGGTCGGCGTTCTCGTTCTCGTTCGCCGTGACGAAGCTGCCGTCCGCCAGGACCACATCGGCGGAGAGCAGATTGTCCACCGTCAGGCCGTACTTACGGGTGAGGTAGCCGTGTCCGCCACCGAGGGTGAGGCCCCCGACGCCCGTCGTCGACATGATGCCCGCGGGCGTCGCCAGACCGAATCCGTGCGCCGCGTGGTCGAGGTCGCCGAGCTGCGCGCCACCGGCGACCCGTGCCGTACTCGTGGCCGGATCGACCCGTACTCCGCGCATCCGCGACAGGTCGATGGTGACGCCGTCGTCCACGAGGCAGAGCCCGGCGCCGCTGTGTCCGCCTCCCCGGACGGCGAGTTCGAGTCCGTTGTCGCGGACGAAGTCGACCGCGGCCATGACATCGGCCGCGTCCATGCACCGCACGATCGCCGCCGGCCGTTTGTCGACCATGGCGTTGTAGACGGTGCGGGCCTCCAGGTACTCGGGGTCCAGCGGTCCGATGACCGGGCCGCGCAGCGCGTCCTTCATCGCCTCGAATGTGGTGCCGTCCATGGCCGTCTCCTCGCCGAAGCCGTCATCTCGCGGAAGGTGTCTCCAAGCCGAGCTGTCTCCTCGCCGACGCGCGGATCGGCAGCACACATTGCACGCCGACGCTTCGGCCCTCCCCGACAGCCACCGGCGGACCGGCACCGCAGGGCTGGTACCTCAACCCTCCCGCCGGTCGCGGAACCGCGCAATCCGGCCGCCGCAGCGTGCGCGGGACGGCACACACCGTGCGCCGGAGGGCCGAACTCCGGGCGCAGGAGCACCATGAAGTCATGGACGGGGACGGACACCTCGACGGCATCAGCACCCCAGGGCGCCTCGCCGGACCGGGCGAGGGAATCAGCCCGGAGGAGCTCGCACTCGCGGCCCGCAACCACGGTCTCCCGCTGGAGGCCCTGCGGTACGAGGTCACGCCGCCCGGTCTGCACTACGTTCTCGTCCATTACGACATCCCCGCCGCCCGCGCCGAAGACTGGCGGCTCTCCGTCGACGGACGGGTCCGGAAGCCGCTGACGCTGGACCCGGCGGCCCTGCGCTCGTTCCCGGCGGTCACGCACCGCGTGACGATGGAGTGCGCGGGCAACGGCCGGGCCGGGCTCTCCCCTCGGCCAGTGAGCCAGCCGTGGCTGGCCGAGGCGGTCGGCACGGCCGAGTGGACCGGTGTCCCGCTGCGGCTGCTGCTCGCCGAGGCCGGTGTGGAGGCGGACGCCGTCGAGGCCGTCTTCGTCGGCGCGGACCACGGGGTCGAGCGCGGCGTCGAGCAGGACTACCGGCGGAGCCTGCCCCTGGATATCGCCGAGGGGCAGGACCCGGAGGTGGTGGTGGCGTACGGCATGAACGGGGCGCCGCTGCCGCCCCAGCACGGCTGCCCGCTGCGGCTGGTGGTGCCCGGCTGGTACGGCATGGCGTCCGTGAAGTGGCTGCGCCGGATCACGCTCACCGCCACCCCGTTCACCGGATTCCAGCAGACGGTTGCCTACCGCTACCGGCAGGAGGCCGAAGAGTCCGGCGAGCCGGTCACCCGTATCGCCCCGCGCGCGCTGATGATCCCGCCGGGTTTCCCCGATTTCATGTCGCGGACCCGTGTCGTACGCCCCGGAACCGTGCTGCTCGAAGGCCGCGCGTGGTCCGGGCGCGCCCCCGTCGCCAAGGTCGAGGTGAGTACGGACGACTGCCGTACGTGGAGCGATGCCGTACTCGCGGCGCCGACGGGGCACGGGTGGGCGTGGCGGGGCTGGCAGGCGCACTGGACGGCCACGCCCGGGAGCCACGTGCTCGGCGTCCGTGCCACCGATGCCTCCGGCGCCGCCCAGCCCCTGGTCCAGCGCTGGAACCGGGGCGGGTTCGGCAGCAATCACGTCCAGCGGGTCGCTGTGTTCTGCACACCGGAGACGGGCTGACGGCCGCCCGTCCTCCGCCCTCGGTGGCAGGTGGTCATGAGCCCGTCCCGGATGCCGTAGAGTTGTGTTTACCGACGCGGGGTGGAGCAGCTCGGTAGCTCGCTGGGCTCATAACCCAGAGGTCGCAGGTTCAAATCCTGTCCCCGCTACTGAAGGACCGGGCCCGGCACGCACACAGCGTGCCGGGCCCGAGTCGTTTCCCGGGCCCGGCGGGCCCTGAAGGCCGGCTCCGGCACGGCTCCTCCCTTTGGCCGATGACGAGTCGCCGCACGGCGCGGCTCCGGTCAGCCTGGGTGGGGCGCGGTACCGTCCGCAACCGTAGACGGACCGGCAGGAGAACACAGGTGGGGAAGCGGGACATGTGGCGGCGCGGAACTCCCGAAGGAGTCCGTGCCCGCCGGTTCGTCCGCGTGCTGCCCGCGCTGATGATCGCGGGCGGGGCACTCTTCGACGTCACGACCCCGCCCACCTTCACCCCCGTACCCCTCTTCGTGGCGGCACCCCTGATCGCCGCGCCGTTCTTCTCGCGGGCCAGCACCCTCCGGATCGGTGTCGCCTCGGCCGTTGCCATGGTGCTGCTGGACCTGTACAGCCGCTCGCTCGATCAGGTCGAGCCCGTCATCGAACTGGCCACCGTGATCACCGCCGGGCTGCTCGCCCTCTTCATCAACGGTGTCGTCCGGCGGGGCAACGAACAGCTGGCCTCGGCGCGGGTCATCGCGGAGACCGCCATGCGCGCGGTGCTGCCGAAGCCGTCCGACCGCATCGGCGGGCTGCACGTCGCGGCACGTTACGAGGCGGCTCAGGCGGACGAGTACGTCGGCGGTGACCTGTTCGCCGTCGCGGACACCCCGTTCGGGGTGCGGCTCGTGGTCGGGGACGTACGGGGCAAAGGGCTCGACGCGGTCGGGGCGGTCGCGGTGGTCATCGGGGCGTTCCGGGAGGCCGCCGAGCAGGAGCGTTCGCTCGAGGGCGTGGCGCAGCGCCTGGAGCGGGCGCTGGCGCGGGAGGGGACGCGGCGCGGCGGCCTCGATGCCATGGAGGGGTTCATCACCGCCGCGCTGGGTGAGATCCCGTCAGGCGCCGGCCTCGTGAGGATCGTCAACAGGGGGCACCCCGAACCGATCCTGCTGCACGCGGACGGCAGGCTGGACGTCCTGGTGTCGACCTCGCCCGCGCTGCCGCTCGGGATGGATCTGGGTGTGTGGCCGGACCGGGCGGACGAGTGGGCGCTGCCCCCGGGTACGACGCTGCTGATGTTCACCGACGGCCTCTCCGAGGCGCGGGACGCGGACGGGGTCTTCTACGACCCGGCGGCCCGGCTGCGCGGGCGGATCTTCCCCGGTCCCGAGGAGCTGCTCTCCGCGCTCACCGACGACGTACGCCTGCATACGGGCGGAAGGTCCACGGACGACATGGCGCTGCTCGCGGTCGGCCGGCCCGCGGAGGGGCAGCCCGAGCGGCGGCGCACCGTGAAGATCGTGGGCCGGGGGAACGCCGGGGGTGCGGAATGAGCCATTGGCTGACGAGCCGTCGGCAGAGCCGCGCGACGGCCGCTCCGGTACGGGACAACCGTCCGTAACCGAAGGGTGCCGCTCCGCATAACATTTGACGCAACGTCAGAAATGAAATGACGGATGAGGGGTGTTCAACTCGCCCGATTCCACCCGGTTGTATCCCGGTAAGTCCAGGCCAAAGTCACGAACGATCACCCGGAACAGCTTGGAATCGGGGCCGTGTGTCTATTAACGTTCGATAACGCAGCGCGGTTGTCCCAGTCGTCGCAAGAGGCGGCACCGTGCGCGAGCGCCGAATTCCGCAAGGAAACCGGGGAACCACCTACATGGGGTGAATCGGGCCACCTGTGCCTCGCAAGAGGCAGAGCGGCCCGTAGGAGACCTTCCTGCTCCGAACCCGTCAGCTAACCCGGTAGGCGAGAAGGAAGGAAAGGAGTGCGCCCACGTGGCGTCCAACAAGCCTGCCCCCGAGGCCCCGTCACCCTTCGCCACCGATACTCTCGGCGGCCAGGACCGGACCTGGGAGGAATGGAATCCCACCGAGGAGTCCATCCGGCCCGTTCGCGGCAGGCATCGCGTAGCCAAGCAGCGCGGTCTCGCTCGTAGCTCCACCGTCCTCGGGGTCGGCGTCATCGCGGCAGTCGGTGCCGGTGGCATGGCCACCGCTCAGGGCAAGCCGCCGGTCTCCATATCTCTTCCCGATTCCATCGCGGACAATCTGCCCGACGCCAAGTCCATTCCCGGCGTCGGCTCCTTGATGTCCGACGACTCCGGCGCGAAGGACACCGCCACGGTGGCCGCGTCGTCGCCGCTCACCACCGCCGGCATCACCACCGCCGAGGCCGAGCAGGGCACGACCGACGCCGGAGAGGCGCTGCGCACCCGCATCCTCCAGCAGGCCGAGCAGCAGCAGGCCAGTGCCGACGCCGAGGCCAAGGCCACCGCGGAGAAGGCGGCAGCCGAGAAGGCCGCCGCCGAGGCCAAGGCCCAGCAGGACGAGGCCGAGGCCAAGGCCGCCGCCGAGAAGAAGGCTGCCGAAGAGGCCGCCGCGCGCAAGGCGGAGGCCGAGCGGCTCGCCAAGCTGGCCGCCAGCTACACCCTTCCGGTCTCCTCGTACACGATCACCTCGACCTTCGGTCAGTACGGCAGCATGTGGTCCTCCGGCCAGCACACCGGCCTCGACTTCGCCGCGGGGGCGGGCACACCGATCAAGGCCGTCAAGGGCGGGACCGTCACCTCGGCCGGCTGGCACACGTCGTACGGCTACCACACCGTCATCGAGCTCGAAGACGGTACGGAGGTCACGTACAGCCACCAGTCCTCGATGAACGTCTCCGCGGGCCAGCAGGTCAGCACCGGCGACGTCATCGGCCGCGTCGGCTCGACCGGCAACTCCAGCGGGGCCCACCTCCACCTGGAGGTCCACACCCCGGGCGGCTCGGGCATCGACCCGATGAGCTGGCTCCGCAGCAAGGGCCTCACGGTCTGAGACCCGGCAGCTGAGACACCGTGTCCTGATTCCAGGGCGCACCTGAACCCCGGCAGCCCTGACGCACACCCCCCGACGTCAGGGCTGCCGGTTCGCCGTTTTCCACGCCGGGAAACGGAATAGGGTGCCTCGGGGACGGGGTTGCACCACTCATGACTTCTCTGCGCACGCTCGGCTCCTCCGGCCTTCAGGTCTTCCCGCTCGCACTCGGCGGCAATGTCTTCGGCTGGACGGCCGACGAAACAGCGTCGTTCGCCGTACTGGACGCCTACGCGGCGGCGGGCGGCAACTTCATCGACACCGCCGACTCCTACTCGGCCTGGGCGCCGGGCAACGAGGGCGGCGAGTCGGAGACCGTCATCGGCAAGTGGCTCGCCTCGCGCGGCAACCGTTCCGAGATCGTCGTCGCCACCAAGATCGGTGCCCACCCCTCGTACAAGGGGCTCTCCGCCGCCACCATCAAGGGCGCCGCGGAGGAATCACTGCGCCGGCTCGGCACCGATCACATAGACCTCTTCTACACGCACTTCGACGACGAGACCGTCCCGGTCGAGGAGATCATCACCGCCCTCGACCAGCTGGTGAAGGACGGCAAGGTGCGCGAGATCGCCGCTTCCAACATCAGCCCCGAGCGGCTGCGGGCCTCCCTGGACTTCTCCGAGAGCGAGGGTCTCGCCCGTTACGTGGCGCTGCAGCCGCACTACAACCTCGTCTCACGCGACACCTACGAGGGTGCGCTCCAGGACACGGCCGCCGCCGCGGGCCTCGCCGCCGTCCCGTACTTCGCACTCGCCTCGGGCTTCCTCACCGGCAAGTACCGGGCTGGGGTCACGGTCGAGAGCGCGCGGGCCGAGAAGGCGGGCCAGCACCTGGAGTCGGAGCGCGGGCGGAAGGTTCTCGCCGCGCTCGACACGGTCGCGACGGAGCACGGTGCCGAGATCGCCACCGTCGCCCTGGCCTGGCTGGCGGCCCGTCCGACCGTGGTGGCGCCGATCGCGTCGGCCCGCACTGTCGAGCAGGTGCCCGCACTGGTCGCCGTCGCCGGACTCCGGCTGACGGAGCAGGAGCTGGCGGCACTGACGGAGGCGTCCGCCTGACGCACGTTCAATGCGCCGGGCGGTGCGGTGAGCCGTGGGGGCGCTGCTGGTACGGGGGTTGTTGGTAGGCGCGCTGTTGGTACGGGATCTGTTGGTACGGCGGCTGCTGGTACGGGAGCCCGGCGCCCGGCGGTGCCGGATTCAGGTACGGGTTGTAGCCGCCGTACGACTGGTGCGGGGCCGGGGGTGGCGCGCTCGGGCGGGGCCGCCCGAGCCGGCCCGTGGCATGCGCCGCGTACGTCAGGGCCGGTCCCGCGACGTCCCTGCGCTGCCAGAGGTGGTGCAGCAGCTCCTGCTCCCGTACCGCGAAGTCCGGGCCCGCCCCGTCGCGGCGGGCCCTTCGCCGCAGCACGGCCAGCGACGTCGCGAACGACTCGTACTCGGCCACCGACCGGGCCGCGGCCCTGCCACCTCCCCGCTCCTGACCGCTGTTCCAGTGGCGGGCCACATCACGGGCCATCCCGCGGGCCCGCATCGAGGAGAGCGCCGACGGTTCGGCGGGCGAGAGCCAGCCGGCCGCCGCGTACGCGGGCAGCTCGGCGGCGAGGGTACGCAGCTCGCGCTGGCGCGACCAGATCGCCAGCCAGGTCACCAGGGCGAACGACGGGACCATGAACGCCCCGTACACGGCGAGGAATCCGTACGTGCCGAAGGTCGACGAGCCGTTCCACAGGGCGTGCATGCCCATGGCGAGCGCCAGCCCCAGCAGCGGCACCGCGATCCGGCGGAACCGACGGCGGCGCGCGCTGAGCGCGGCGATCCCGAAGCCGATGCCGGTGAGCACGGTGAACAGGGGGTGCGCGAACGGCGACATCACCACGCGGACGAAGAACGTCCCGGCCGTCACCGAGCCGATCCCCGTGCTGCCCAACAGCTGGTCCTCGCCGAAGGCGTTGCCCAGATAGAGGATGTTCTCGGTGAACGCGAAGCCGGTCGCGGTGAAACCGGCGACCACGATGCCGTCGACGACGCCGCTGAACTCCCGTCTGCGGAACAGGAAGATCAGCAGGACCGCGGCGGCCTTCGCGCTCTCCTCGACGACGGGCGCTATCACCGTGGCGCCCAGGGTGTCGGCGCGCGACGGGTCCGCGGTCGCCGTGGCTATCCAGCGGGCCGCGAACGTGTTCGCGGTGATCGCGACGAGCGCGGCGGCGCACGCACCCCAGGCGAAGGAGAACAGCAGACTCCGCCAGGGACCCGGCTCGACCCGGTCCAGCCAGCGGAACGCCGCCATCAGCAGCGGCACCGGCAGCAGGGCGAGCCCGAGCCCGACGAGGAAGCCCTCCGTACCGGTCTGCTCGCGCACCAAGGACAGGATGAGCAGCCCGCAGAGCGCGAGTACGGAGATCACCGCACCGGCGCGGAACGCCTTGCTGCGCCACACCAGGCCGACGCGGCGCGGCCGGTAACGCCACCGGCCGTGCTCCGGTACGGCGCCCAGGAACTCGCCGAGCCGTTGCTCCTCGAGAACCGGGACGGCCGGCTGCTGGTGCTGCGGGGACCATTCGGACACCCGACGACCCTAACGAGGAGGACTGACAGCTGACCATGGTGCGACCGGCACGTGGCCGAGACCGGTGGTGCCCCCCGCGGCGGGGGGCTTCAGGGTGAGGCGTCCGCGGAACGTCAGACGCGGGCGAAGAGCAGGTCGTGCACGACGTGTCCCTTGTCCAGGCCCTGGCCCTCGAACCGGGTCAGGGGCCGGAACGCGGGCCGTGCCGCGTATCCGCCGTCCGCCTGGGTGTTCGCGAAGCGGGGGTGCGCGGTGAGCACCTCCAGCATCTGCTCCGCGTACGGCTCCCAGTCGGTCGCGCAGTGGATCACGGCACCCGGCTTCATCCGCCCCGCCACCAGGTCGAGGAACTCCGGCTGGATCAGCCGCCGCTTGTGGTGGCGTGCCTTGGGCCAGGGGTCGGGGAAGTACACCCGGAGGCCGTCGAGCGCCTCGGGCGCCAGCATCTCGCGCAGCAGGATGATCGCGTCGCCGTTGGCGACCCGGACGTTGGACAGACCCGACCGGTCCGCGAGAGCGAGCAGATTGCCCTGGCCGGGGGTGTGCACGTCGACGGCGAGAATCCCGGTGCCCGGGTCGTCGGCCGCCATCTGCGCGGTGGCCTCACCCATCCCGAAGCCGATCTCCAGGATCACCGGCAGCCCGTCGAACAGCTCGGGCAGATCGAGGACGCGCAGTCCGTCGATGTCCAGGCCCCACTTCGGCCAGAGTCGCTGGAGGGCGTCCTCCTGGCCTGCGGTGACCCGGCTGCGGCGCGGCTGGAAACTGCGGATCCGGCGCTCGTGGTGCGAGCCCGCGGGATCGGCGGCGGGTCCGCCGGGGAAGCGGGGCTCCTGGCGCAGCCGGCGCATCCGCTCGAAGGAGGCGGCACGCAGGGCAGCCGCGTCGTCCGTGGCGCCGGGCGTCTCGGGGGTGGGGTTCAGGGACTCAGACACAATGCCCCGATTCTACGGCGGGTGGCTTCCACCCCGTGGCACGAGCCCGCAGCAGGGCCCGCCGCGCGACCTCCCTCCCGATGGGCAGCGAGGCCGTGGCGGCGGGCGACGGCGCGTTCAGTACGTGCACGGTGTGCGGTGCCTCACGGATCAGGAAGTCGTCGACCAGCGTGCCGTCCCTCAGCACCGCCTGGGCTCTGACCCCGGCGCGGGACGGCCGCAGATCGTCCTCCGTCACCTCGGGCAGCAGCCGCCGGACGGCCTGGGTGAACGCACGCTTCGACAGCGAGCGGTGCAGTTCCCCCGCCCCGTACCGCCAGTGCCGCCGGGCGATCTGCCAGGACCCCGGCCAGGCCAGCGTGTCCGCGAGCTCACGCGGGCGCACGACCGGCCAGCTGTACCCCTCGCGGGCCAGGGCGGGTACGGCGTTCGGCCCGACGTGTACGGAACCGTCGACGCCCCGGGTCAGGTGCACCCCGAGGAAGGGGAACGCGGGGTCCGGCACCGGATAGACCAGGCCGCGCACCAGCCGTTCCCTGGCGAGCTCGTAGTACTCCCCGCGGAAGGGGACGATCCGCACCCCCGGGTCGTCGCCCGCGAGCCGCGCCACCCGGTCGCTGTGCAGACCCGCGCAGTTGACCAGCACTCTGGCCCGGACGACCTGGCCGTCCGCCGTCCGCACCGCCACACCCCAGGGGCGGCGGTCGACCGCGGTGACCTCGGCCCCGTAACGGATCTGTCCGCCCGCCCCGCTCACCTCCGTGGCGAAGCGCGCCGCGACGGCGCCGAAGTCGCATACGCCCGTCGTGCCCACCCGGATCGCCGCGAGGCCCCGGACATGCGGCTCGTACTCCGCGATCTGCGCCGGTCCCAGCTCCCGGACCGGCAGGCCGTGCTCACGGCCGCGCTGCACCAGGCCGTGCAGCCGGGGGAGCTCGGAGCGCTCGGTCGCGACGATCAGCTTGCCGGTCACGGCGTGGGCGATGCCGTGCTCCGCGCAGAAGTCGACCAGCTCGGCGGCGCCCCGCACCGCGAAACGGGCCTTGAGCGAACCCGGGCGGTAGTAGATCCCGCTGTGGATCACTCCGCTGTTGCGCCCGGTCTGATGGCGGGCCGGCCCCCACTCCTTCTCCAGGACCGTGACCCGGGTGCCCGGAGCGGTACGCGTGATCGCATACGCCGTCGACAGACCGACGATCCCGCCGCCGATCACCAGCACCTCGCAGTCGTACGCCGCGTGCGTCATCATCACGCCACCTCCCACCCCGATAGTGCACTGACCCACTGACAACGGGCTCAAACCAGGGATGGACAGGGCGTGGCGCACACCTGCCGGGGCGCCACCGCCCGGCGGGGCGGGCGTAACGGGGCGTATCCCCATCTTGGGGACAGCGCGGGTGGGCCCCGGGGCCCACCCGCCGATTACGCCGGGGCCACCAGCAGCGGCCGGGCCCGCTCCCGCAGCTCGGCGACGCGCGGCTCGTCCCCGTACGGCTCAAGCCGGTGCAGCAGGTCCCGTACGTACTCCGTGGTGCGCGCCGACGAGATCCGCCCCGCCACCTCCACCGCACGCGTCCCGGCCGCGCACGCCGCGTCGAGGTTGCCCGACTCCAGCTCGGCGACCGCCGACACGACGAGGCGCAGGCCGTGCGAGCGGACGAACTCCTCGGTCGGTTTGGACAGCGCCTGCTCGGTGAAGCGCCGCACCTGCCGGGGCGCCTTCAGGTCGCGGTAGCACTCGGCGGCGTCGGCCGCGAACCTGTCGTACGAGTAGAAGCCCAGCCACGGTGGGTCGGCGTCGCCGGTCCGTGAGCGTTCCAGCCAGCTCTCGGCGGCCTTGAGCGCGGCCCCGGCGGCGGGTGCGTCGCCCGCCTTCGCGTGGGCGCGTGCCTCCACGAGGCGGAAGAAGCTCATGGTGCGGGCGGTGGCGAGGCCGCGGTTGCGCTCGACCGCCGCCTGCGCGAGGTCCACGCCCTCGTCGGCGAAGCCGCGGTAGGTCGCCTGGAGGGACATCGACGCCAGCACATAGCCGCCGAGCGGTACGTCGGCGGCGGCGCGCGCCAGGCGCAGCGCCTGGATGTAGTAGCGCTGCGCGGCCTCCTGCTGGCCGGTGTCGAACGCCATCCACCCGGCGAGCCTGGTCAGTTCGGCCGCCGCGCCGAACAGCGCACGGCCCACCTCGTCGCTGTACGAACCGAGGAGCAGGGGCGCCGCGTCGACCCGTAAGCACTCCGGGACCATCGAGGAACGCCAGTCCCCGCCGCCGTACTTGGAGTCCCAGCGGCGGGCGTCCTGTGCCGCCTCCCGGAGCTTGGTCACATCGCTGTGGCCGACCCGCAGGGGCGAGGCATCGGACACCGAGTCCGGTCCGGGCTGCACCGGCACGGCGGCGTGCGCTCCGTGCGCTCCGAGCGCGCCCCGTGCGCCGGGCGGCCCGAGGATCGCCGCCTCCGCGGCCGTGGAGTCCCGCGCCACCGACGAGTCGGCGGGCGTTATCAGCCAGCGGGACGCGGGTGTCGCGTACGCGCTGACGGAGAACGAACCGGCCAGTGACTGCCAGATCCCGCCGCCGCCCCGCCGCCCGGCCAGATCCAGCCGGTACAGATCGGTCGCCGACCGCACCGCCTCGGCCACATCTCTCGGGAAGGCCAGACCGACCTCGGGCGCCGGGTCGGCATCCGCGAGCCCGATCTCGTGGAGCGGGACCGGGCGGCCGAGTTTGGCGCCGATCGCCGCAGCGATGAGATGAGGTGCGGCGCCCTGGGGCACCATGCCCTTGGAGACCCAACGGGCCACCGAGGTCTTGTCGTAGCGAAGTGTCAGACCGCGCTGTGCTCCGAGGTCGTTGACCCGCCGGGCGAGCCCGGCGTTACTGATTCCCGCGAGGGCGAGAACCGTGCCGAGCTTCTCGTTCGGCCCGCGTTGCTCCCTGGACATGCGCCACCCCTCGACACACAGACGGCCGCCGCGTCACCGGTGAGGCGCGCGGCATTCGTACCGGGTCCTCCCCAGGGACGAACCCCGTCACTCCGGCCGCACACGCATTTGGCCGAGCCCCGAGGAATATGCCTCCCTGCCGAGAACATCAGTAAACACAGCGTAGTTCGCCGGATCCCTACCGTTAAGGGGCAGACGTCCGTATGGCGGGAATGTTGTCCGCCGGCGGCGACGGGGCCGCGCGCCGAAGGATCGCGGCCGGGGGCGCACGCAAACGTCGCAACGCACGTCCGGGGGAGGGTGCGGGTGGGGCACCGACCGCGGGTGACGTGCTCCTGGTGTGTGGCCGTGCGCCCGGCCGTGCGCTCTCGCAGGGCCGGGGTGCAAGCGCTTCGATGGTGCTGCGTGGGTCGGCCCGCTGCACTGGACACAGTGGGCTGGGGGATACCGCCGCCCCATTCCCCGCGGGCGGCGGACCGGTCCGGGAGGTGAAGCACACCTCCCGGACTGTGTGTTCGTACGCGATGTGTTCGTACGGGATCGGGGCATGCCGCCGGCCCCTCGCACCCAGCCTCTCGCGCCCGGCGGATCGTCGCGGTGCGTCGCGAAAGGGGCACACGCCGTGGCGAAGTGCTCCGAGAATGGCTGAATGTCGCCTATCGGGCGGTGCCGGCGCGGGCAGTTGAGTGGTGGCCGGATTCCGACCGCCCGCCGCAGGGGTCAACACGGTGCCGTTCCGGTCGCGGTGCACCACAACGCCCGGAGGACGGCGTTCCGTTGATGGTGTCCGCGAGGAGGGGCTGTCGGGCCTTTGCCAGGGGCGCATGCAGTTCCGGCGTGCGCTGCCCGTACCCCCTCCGCTGGGCCGTTGTCGTGGCAGCATGTCCCGCAGTGGGCGTTCCTCTGTTCAGGTGCGCCGGTTTGTCCACAGCCTGTGGAGGCGGCGATGCGTTGGTTGGTGGGGTGGAGCAGTATCGCCGCGAGCTTCGGCACCGTGGGCGCGGTGGGCGCGGGCGAAGAGGGGCGCACGGTTCACCCCGTGGGCTCCCAACTCCTCTGGGGAGACCCCGATCCGCTGTGGGCCGTCGGGGACTGGCGGCCGGACGAGATCCGTGTCGTCACCGTCGCGACGCCCCCGGGCGCCCCCACCGCCCGGATCGCCGTCCTCGGCTGCTGCGGGGCCACCGACGAACAACTGCGCGTCGGTCTGCTGGCCGCCCGCGGCGGGGCACTGCGCCACCTCACCGCCTGGCCCGGCAGCTACACGGCCGTCGTCCAGATCGGCCGCCGCATCACCGTCGCCGGGGACCTGGCGGGGGCCCGCCCGGTGTTCCACACCCCCTGGGCCAACGGCACGGCCTACGCCACCGCCGCCCTCCCGCTCGCCGACCTCATCGAGGCCCAGCTGGACATCGGCCACCTGGCCGCGCTCCTCGCCTGCCCCGACACCCCGGAGGCGCTGGGCAACGGAACTCCCTACGCGGGCGTGAAGCGCATCCCGCCCGGCCACGCGCTCATCCTGCGCGAGGGCTCCCGCGAGATCACCGGGTACGAGGCGGTGGCCTCCCTCGCCGTGGCGGCCCCCCAGACCGACCCCGTACGAGCGGTGGAAGGCGTGCGGGACGCGCTGGTCGAAGCCGTACGCGCGCGGCTCCTGGCGCCGCGTCACGCCCCGGAGGCGCTGCCGGTCGACCCCGGGCCCGTGCCCGGCATGGGACCTGCCGAGCGTCGTGCGGCGCGCGGGGCACCCGTGCCCGGCATCGGCGCCGACCTTTCCGGAGGCAGCGCCTCCAGCACGCTCGCACTGCTGGCCGCCGGGCTGCCGGGACTGCCGGGCACCCTCCTCGGCCACGGCACGGGGGCGGGGGAGCGGCTGCTCGCCGTCACCTTCAACGACCTCACCGCACGCGGCCACGAGGACGAACTCGAACGGGCGCGGCTCATCGCGGCCAACCCCCGGCTGCACCACGTGGTCGTCGCCGCGGGCGAGGACGCCCTGCCGTACGCGGAGCTGGACGGCCCGCTCACCGACGAGCCGGGCCCGTCCCTCGTCGTCTCCGCACGCCACCGCCGCCGCCTCGCAGCGGGCAGCGCCGACCACTTCGTCGGACACGGCGCCCGGCAGGTCCTCGACGCCCATCCGGCCCGCCTCGCCGACCTCCTCATGGACCGGCGCAGACGCCACCTGCTGCGACCGGTCGCAGCGCTCGCCAAGGCCGAAGGCCCCTCCGCGCACTCCCTGTTCGTACCGCTGTCCGTCTACCGGGCGGCACGCCGCCTCGCCCGTACGTCGTACCGCACCGGGCTCGAAGCCGCGGCCGAACGGCTCCCCGACGCCAACAGGTACGCCCCGGACCTCGACACCCCCGCCGACGCTTCGCTCTCCGCCCTAGCCTGGTCGCGGCCGGGTCCCGCGGCACGCTGGCTGACGGGGGAGGCCCTCACTGAAGTATCGGTTCGCCTCCAGGAGGCGGCGGTCCGGCCGACCTCCGTGCAGCGCCCGGGAGAGGCCCGCGCCCGCGCCGCACTCGCCCGGCACGCCAACGACCACCGCATCCTGGAACAGGCGGCCGAGATCCGCAGCCAGCGCCTGCACGCCCCGTTCCTGGACAACCAGGTCGTCCGAGCCGCCCGGGCCCTTCCCGAATCGCTCAGGGTCCAGCCGGGGGCGCGGGCCGCGATCCTGCGCAGGGTCCTGGCGGGCGCGGGCATCCAGGACCTGCCGCCGGGCTGGGGCGCCCCGTCCCAGGCCACCTCGACCGCGGCCACCCGCGTCGGACTGCGCACCGCGCTCCCCGAACTGATCGCCCTGTTCGACGCCCCGCTCCTGGCCGACGCGGGCCTGGTCGAGGCACGCGTCGTACGCAAGGCACTCCGGGCGGCGTCCGAGGGCGAGCCCCTCCCGCTGGACGGGCTGGCCGAGCTGGCCTCCACGGAGCTCTGGCTCCGGCGTCTTCTCGCCCGCCGGGGCACCTGCTGGACGGGCACGGCGGCTCCGCGCCAGCGCGCGGTGGCGGGCGGCGTGGTCCCGGCCAGGCGAACGCTTCAGTCGTAGCGGGGGCCTGCGCCCGCGACACCCCTGGACGCTAGACGCAGCTGATCCGTGACTCCGCCCAGTCGGCCAGGGCCACCGAGCCGAACGGCTCCGCCGCTTCCACGACGAGGCGAATCCTCTCCTGACCTGCGATGCCGACGCCCACAGGGACGGCCGGGTCGCCGCCGCGCATCACCGGGGACCGCCACAGCCGCGCCCCGTCCCCGTTGAACACGGAGAAGCGCACCGCGCCGAGGCCCATCGTCAGATCGTCGACGCCGACCATGGCGTCGTAACGGGTGCACTGACGGTTCAGCTCGATGAGGACCGAGGAGTTGGCGTGGACGGTCACTCCGTGCGCGTACTGCGTGGAACCGATCGAGACGCCCGAACGCTGCCAGACCCAGCTACTCCGGCCGATCACCACCTCCGGCTCGGTGTGGTCCCCGAACGCGGAGTACTTCAACTCGCTGACCTGGTAGACCTCCGGGGCCGGAGCAGGCGTCGGCGGGGGCGGAGCGGGCGCGGGCGGCTTCGGAGTGGGCTTGGGCGCCGGCGGAGGCGGGGGAGGCGTGGGCTTCGGGGTCGGCTCCGGGCTCGGCGGCGGCGTCGGGCTGGGGGTCGGCTTCGGCGTGGGCTTCGGCTCGGGCGCCGGAGCCGGCGCGGGCGGGGCCGGAGGCTGCGGCTTCGGCCCCGGAGGCGGTTCGGGGCTGGGGACGACGGGAGCCACCGCCGGGGGCTTGGCCACCGGCTTCGGTTCCGGCTTCGGCTGGTCGTCCCCGACCATGGCCCACACCAGCCCGGCAGCCGCCGCGACGGCGACAGCGGCGGCGATCCCGGCCTTGGCCGGCGCACCGAGGCCCTCGGAAGCGGCGGCGCCACCGGCCGCGCCACCGGACGAACTCCCGCCCGTGGCAGCCGCCGCGGCACCGGCACCGGCCGCACCGGCCGCGCCTCCGGCGACGATCCCCGCGGCCTTGAGCGAGTAACCGGCGGCGAACCAACCGATGACCGCGATGGGCAGCAGGGCCGGAATCCCGGCGTTGACATGGGTCAGCTCACCCGCGGCGATCCGGCACTTCGCACACTCGTCCAGGTGCTTGCGGAGCCCGCGCTCCGCGCGCATACGGAGCCCGCCCCGGGCGTACGCGCCGAGCCGGTCGGCGTACTGGGAGCAGTCGCCGCCCGTCGTCAGCGCCTGGCTCACATGCGCCTGCAGATACGCCTGCTTGAGCCCTTCGCGGGCCCGGCTGGCCAGTACGGCCGTGGCGTTGGCGGTCAGTCCGAACAGCGGGGCGATCTCGCTCGGCGACTCCTCCTCCACCGTGGTGTGCCAGAGCACCGCCTGCCAGCGCTCGGGCAGGCTGCGGAACGCCTGCATGGCCATCGACTGCTCGGCCTCGTGCATCGCCAGCACATCGGCGCCGAGCTCAAGCGTGTCGTCGTCCGAGAGCTCGGAGGTACGTGTGGACTGCGCGGCGAAGACCGCGAAGTCGTCGACCAGGTGCTCCCGTTTGGCGCTCTTCGTCCAGGCGGCGCCGACATGCCGTACGGCGGTCATCAGGTAGGCGCGGACGGCTTCCTCGGGGCCCTTGCCGCCGCGTACGGCCTGGAGCGTGCGCGCGAACACCTCGGCCGTCAGATCGTCGGCCGTGTGCGCGTCGCGGCAGCAACTGCGCGCGTAGCGGCGCACCGCACCCGAGTGCCGCCGGAACAGCTCGTCGTACGCCCCGTCGTCACCGGCCCGCATGGCCTGGATCAGCTGGGAGTCGGGCACCGCGTCGTCCGGGGCTCCGCTGCCGCCCTCGCGCTGCGGCGGAACGGCCGGAGAGTCCTCGGCGGGCGCGGGCCAGGGGCCGGGCAGGACGGTGCCACCCTCGGCGTCACCGGCCGAGCGACCCGGTCCGGCCTGACTCGGTACCTGCCCGCCGGTCTCCGTGCCCCCACCCGTCGCGGCGATGCCGTCGAGTGGTACTTCCTGTTGCCCGTCACCGCTCATCGCGGAAGCCCCCGTATGCGCCTTCGGACCCGAACCGGGCAAGAGTGCCACAGAGCGCGAACGCCACGGCCTGTTGGCCTTGGCAACCACTCATCCGAGGTCGGTTTCCCGTATGCGGGCACGAGAGATCACTCGTCCGGGGAGGAATCAACCCTCCCCTTGCGTCGCACAGTTGACGCACAGCCAACAGGCAGGGGTGCGGTGCCGGTGCCCGTCCGCTCAGCGGACGGACACCGGGCACATCAGACGGTCCGGTGGCGCGTCAGACGGTCCGGGACCGCAGCCCCTCCAGCAGGATGTCGAGCAGCCGTGCCGAGGCCGCGGCCTGCTGCGCCGCGTCGGGCAGCGCGGGCGCCGCCGTGGCGATGACCAGCAGCACATCGGCCACCGTCACATCCCCGCGAAGCTCTCCCGACTCCCGCGCCCGGTCGACGAGCCTGCCCACGACCTCCAGCAGCTCGGCCGCGCCCGTGTCCCCGTCGTCGAGAGCCTCCTCGACGGCGGAGCGCTGGGAGACCACACGGAGATCGGGCTGACTCACTCCCTGCCGCTGCTGC
Organism: Streptomyces sp. NPDC055749; assembly: GCF_053617235.1. Lineage (NCBI taxonomy): Bacteria > Bacillati > Actinomycetota > Actinomycetes > Kitasatosporales > Streptomycetaceae > Streptomyces > Streptomyces sp. NPDC055749. Next base: position 254,138 of record NZ_JBSHFH010000002.1, read on the forward strand.
GGAACGCGCGTAGCGTCATGGCTGTCTCCCGGCGCCGCGTCGGCACCGGATCCCGTGCCGGCCTCCCGTACCTGGGCGGTCGTCCCGTCCGCCTCGACACCGACACGCAGCACCTGCGGCGGCAGCAGCCGGCCCGCACCCGATGCCACGGACGTCCGCAGGAAGCGGGAGAGCGCCGACCACGGCTCCTCCTCCTGCCCGAGCGCCGCCCGCGCCTGCTCGGTCAGCCGGGAGGTCTCCTCCTCGGCTATCCGCCGCACCAGCACGTCCTTGCTCGGGAACCGCCGGTAGACCGTGCCGACTCCGACCCTGGCGCGACGCGCCACGTCCTCCATCGGAGCCCCGTACCCCAGCTCGCCGAACACCTCGCGCGCTGCCCGCAGTACATGTTCCAGATTGCGCTGTGCGTCCACGCGGAGCGGTGCCTGACGGGTGGCGGCCCCAGCCGTCCCCGCGGTTGCAACCGCTCCCACCGCGCTCAGCCGCCCATGGCCCTCTGACGAGGACGAGACAGCAGCCTGCCAATGCGAATCCTGAATGTGCATGACTTCCCCCGGTTATGACGTCTCCCCCCGGAGACTCCCCGTCGTATCCGTCGAGGAACGGATCATCATCCGCACCCGACACCCCGACGGGATACGAACATAGTTGAGCCCGGGTCAATTCAGAAGGGGGTAGTTCCGTACGGAGCGCCCCCCGATCGGAGCAAGGACCGGTTGGTTACTGATTCCACCCCCGCCCACCACCCCTCCCGCAACGTCTGACCTGCACAGGTCCCGCATTCTGCGGCTCACGGACGCCACCGGCCCGCCCCTGACCTCCAGTCACACAATTTGCCGGGCCTGTGGACAAACACCTGACTCCGTTGCGTCATGGGATGGTGATGGCTCCAGATTCCCCGGGGACGACCCCCGGCACCCGGCCAGGTGTGCGCATTCTCGTAGTCGGCGGCGGCTACGTCGGGATGTACACAGCGCTGCGTCTCCAGCGGAAGCTGAAGCAGAGACTGAAGAGCGGCGATGCCGAGATTGTGGTGATCACTCCCGAGCCCTACATGACGTACCAGCCGTTCCTCCCCGAAGCGGCTGCGGGCTCGATCTCGCCCAGGCACGTCGTCGTACCGCTGCGCCGGGTCCTGAAACACTGCACGATCGTCATCGGCGAGGCCGAGCGCATCGACCACACCAAGCGGACCGCCACCGTCACCACCCTCGCCTCCGGCGAGGACGGCACCGGCGCACTCGAGATCGCGTACGACGAGATCGTCATGGCACCCGGCTCGGTCTCACGCACCCTCCCGGTCCCCGGCCTCGCCGACTTCGGCATCGGCTTCAAGACCGTCGAGGAGGCCATCGGCCTGCGCAACCACGTCATCGAGCAGATGGACATCGCCTCCGCCACCCGCGATCCCGCCATCCGCGACGCCGCGCTCACCTTCGTCTTCGTGGGCGGCGGGTACGCGGGCGTCGAGGCACTCGCCGAACTCGAGGACATGGCCCGGTACACCTCGCGCTACTACCACAACATCAAGGCCACGGACCTGAAATGGATCCTGGTCGAGGCGTCCGGCCGCATCCTGCCCGAGGTCGGTGACGCGATGGGCAAGTACGCCATCCGCGAGCTGCGGGGCCGCAACATCGACGTACGCCTCGACACCCGCCTCGACTCGTGCGAGGACCGGGTCGCCGTACTCAGCGACGGCTCCCGCTTCCCGACCCGCACGCTCGTGTGGACCGCGGGCGTCAAACCCGCGCCGCTCCTCGCCGCCACCGATCTGCCCCTCACCGACCGCGGGCGGCTCCGCTGCACGGCCACGCTCGCCGTCGACGGCGCCCCGCACGCCTGGGCCGCGGGCGACGCGGCGGCCGTCCCCGACCTGACCGCCACCGAACCCGGCAGGGAGACCGCCCCCAACGCCCAGCACGCGGTGCGCCAGGCCGCGGTCCTCGCCGAGAACGTCCTCGCGACGCTCGACGGCCGTCCGCTCAAGGAATACCGGCACGCCTACGTGGGCTCCGTCGCCTCACTCGGTCTCCACAAAGGCGTCGCACACGTCTACGGTCGCAAGCTCAAGGGCTACCCGGCCTGGCTCATGCACCGCGTCTACCACCTCAGCCGGGTCCCCACGTTCAACCGGAAGGCGCGCGTCCTTGCCGAATGGACCCTGGCCGGACTCTTCAAGCGAGAGATCGTCTCGCTCGGTTCGCTGGAACACCCGCGCGCCGAGTTCTCCCTCGCGGCCGGCGGCCCCGGACGTAACGGAAGCCCCGGAAAACCGGCATCGCCCCCGAAGGACGGCGACCCGCCGAAGACCGCCGGCTGAGCCCTCCGCCCGGCACCCGGGCGACATTCCGACGGCTTCCGTTCAGCCCCGGGCCCCCTTGCCGACCGACACCGGACCGACGGTTGAACGACGACTGTCAGTACGGACCGTCACACTGGACGTGTGACCATAGGTGGGCCCACACCTGCACAGAGTGACCCCGCCGGCAGTGACCAACAGTGACCAGCAGCGGCGCCCCACCAGCTCGACGAGGCCCGGCTGCGCCTTCCCGGGGTTCGCCCCCCGGTGCCCCGCCCCGGCAGAGGAACCGGGAGCGGACCCGGACACGGACCAGGAAGAAGAACCGGCAGAAGACCCGGCACAAGAAGCAGCCCGCCCGAGCGGACCAGACCGACACACGAGGCCAGAAATTCCGTGAACTTCACGCGTTGGAGCGCCCGCCTTCCCGGCACACAGCGACGAGCCGCCGCGCGGGACGACCGCAGTTCCGTCCCGGCGGCCCGCGCCGAGTACGCCCGGCCGGAGACCGTGACCGTCCTGCCGGACGGTGACGCGGAAAGCCCCGCCGCCGTGCCCGGACCGGGGCCCGGCCTGGAGGACCTCTCGGCCCGCGAGATCCTCGGTCAGCTCCCCGCCCCGGTCGCCCTGCTCCACGGCCCGGACCACCGCATCACCTACGTCAACGACGCGTACGAGACGGCGTTCGGCCCCCGCCCCAGCGGCGTACCGGCGGCCGAGGCCATGCCCGAGCTCGTCGAGCTGAGCCTGCTGCCGCTGCTGGACCAGGTGCTGCGCAGCGGCACACCCCGCACGGTCAAGTCCCGCAAGGTCCTCGGCGGCGGCTCGTACACCGTGACATGCACTCCCGTGGCCGCCTCCGGCAAGGAGAGCGAGGGAGGCGTGCTCGTGTACGCCACCGATGTCACCGACCACGCCGACGCGGCCGAGCGGCTCCGCACCAGCGAGCGCCGCCACCGCGAAACGGCCGTCACCCTCCAGCGCTCCCTGCTCCCGCAGGAGCTGGAGCAGCCCGACGACCTGCGGATCGCCGCCACGTACCAGCCGGGCGGCACGGACGCGGCGGTCGGCGGCGACTGGTACGACGTCATCACCCTCGGCGCGGGCCGCACGGCCCTCGTCATCGGGGACGTGATGGGCCGCGGCGTGCGCGCCGCGGCGGTCATGGGCCAGCTGCGCACCGCGGTCCGGGCCTACGCGCGTCTCGATCTGCCGCCCCACGAGGTCCTGCAGCTGCTCGACGGTCTCGCCGCCGAGATCGACGCCAGCCAGATCGCCACCTGCGTCTACGCGGTCCACGATCCGAACGAGGGGCGGCTGGTCTACTCCTCCGCCGGCCACCTCCCGATCCTCGTGTGCGACGAGGACGGAGTCATCCACCGCGCCGAGGACCCGACAGGCCCCCCGCTCGGCACCGGCGGCTGGATCCACACTTCCGGCACGATCGCCCTGCCCCCGGGCTCGACCGCCGTCCTCTACACGGACGGCCTGGTAGAGCGGCGCAGCGAGGACATCGACGAAGGAGTGGCAGCGCTGGAGCGCGCCCTCTCCGGCGCCAAGGGATCACCGCAGGTGGTCTGCGACCGCCTCATCCGCTCCCTCGGCGTGACCGCCGAACACGATGACGACGTGGCGGTGCTGGTCGTCCAGCATCCCGCGCGTACGGGGACGAACGCGGAGCTGTTCCACAACGCCTCGCTCGATCTGCTCGGTGGCATCGAGGCCGCCCCGCGCGCCCGCGCCTTCGCCACCGGAGTGCTCACGTCCTGGCGCTTCCCCCTGGAACTGTGCGACCTGGGCGTCCTCGCGGCGAGCGAGCTCGTCGCGAACTCCCTCCAGCACGGCACCCCGCCGATGCGCCTCGGCCTGCGCCGCACGGACCGCCGCCTGATCATCGAGGTGACGGACGGCGACGACCACCTGCCGCGCCGCCGCCGAGCCGAACCGGCGGACGAGGCGGGACGCGGCATCTCGATCGTCGCGACGATCGCCTCGTCCTGGGGAAGCCGTCGCACGCCGGGCGGCGGCAAAGCGGTGTGGTGCGAGTTCGCGCTGCCTCAGTGAGCGGCGGCGGGTGCGGGTGCCGGGACCGGCTCGGTCTCCGGCAGTGACACGGCCACCACCCGCGACGGCACGGCCGCGAGCGAAGGCTGGTCCTGTACGGGGGTGAGGCGACGGCCCAGCCGCAGTGCCAGCACGGTGATCCCCAGCGAGAACAGTACGAACGTCACGATGTACGGCCCGTGCAACGTCGCCCCCATGGGCCCGCCCACGGCAGGACCGACCGCCAGCGCCAACTGCTTGCAGAGCGCGAAGGCCGAGTTGTACTGCCCGATCATCGACTCCGGCGCCAGATCGGCGACCAGCGGAGCCACGGTCGGCGACAGCATCGACTCACCGAGCCCGAACAGTGCGTACGTCGAGATCATCGCGGCCGTCGCCATGGTCTGGCTGCCGTGCCCGAGACCCGCGTACCCCGCCACGATCCAGGCGAACGCCCAGATCACACCGACCCAGGCGATGACCCGGGAGCGCCGACGACGCTCCACCAGACGCAGCACGACGAACTGGGCGACGACGATGACGGCGGTGTTGGCGGCCAGCGCGATCCCGAGGGTCGAGGGCTGGATCCCCGCAGCCTCGGTGCCGTACGCCGCGAGCCCGGACTCGAACTGTCCGTAGCAGGCGAAGAACAGCACGAAGCCCAGCACACAGAGCTGCACCATGGCCCGGTGCGAGAGCAGCACCCGCAGCCCGGCCTTGGGCGCGGTGCCGTCGGTGGGCCTGGCGTCGGTGATGGACGGGGTACGCGGCATGCGCACGGTCCCCGCCACGACGCCGAGCACGACGAACATCCCGGCCTCGATCAGGAACAGCATGGTGAAGCTCGACGGATCGCTCGTGTCGACGATCAGCCCGCCGAAGAGCCCGCCGATCCCGAGGCCCAGGTTCTGCAGGAAGAACTGCATGGCGAAGGCGCGGGTACGGGTGGAGGTGCTGGAGCACCACACCAGCATCGTGGCGAGCGCCGGCTGCATGACCGCGGTACCCGCACCGAGCACGGCGGCCGACAGCACGGCGGCCGTCACACTGCTGGAAACCCCGAGCGCGGCAGCGCCCACGGCGGCCAGGGCGGCGGCGAGGATCAGCACGGGCATCGGCCCGCGCCGGTCGATGGCACGCCCGGTGAACGGCAGGACGGCCAGAGCTGCCATGGCGAAGACAGCCAGCACGACACCCGCCGTACCGGCACCAAGATCCCGTACCTGCGCCACATAGACGTACAGATACGGAACGGTGAACCCGAGTCCGAACGCGCTCAGCGCGCTCCCGACCTGGATTCGCCGCAGCGCTGCGCCCATCTCCCTGGTCACGCTCACCTACCTCAAGATCTCGAAGGTTTTAGACAACATCGAACTACCAAGACTCGAAGACTTTAGCACTAAAGTTAGAGGGTTAACAATTGACCTTGAAGGACTTCGATGGTGAGGGAGGGCGTGCCATACTGCCCGCCATGTCTGACACCACCGAGCCCGGCCCGCACGAGCCGAGCCTCGACGAGCAGATCGCCGCCTATCAGCGCGAATTCCGAGACCTCGACCCCCAGGTCGAACAGGTCGTCTCGGCCCTTGGCCGGCTCAACCGCCGGATGAACGTCGCGTACGGAAGACAGCTCGCCGCCCTCGGCATCAGCAACGCCGAGTGGGAGGTCCTCAAGACCCTCGTGCTGGCCGGTGAGCCGTACCGACTGGGCCCCGGCGAACTCGCCAAGCGCCTCGGCCTCACCCCGGCCGCGATGACCCACCGCATCGACCGCATGGCGGGCGAGGGCCTGGTCACCCGCGACAGGGACGAGAACAACCGGGTACGCGTCATCGTCGAACTGACCGACGAGGGCCGTACGAAGTGGCTGGAGGCGATGCGCATGGCGACCGCCTTCGAGGAAGACCTGGTCCAGGACCTCTCCGACGACGAGCGCGGCGGCCTGGGCGACATGCTGATCCGCCTCCTGCGCCGCGTGGAACACGCCCAGCCGGACGCCGGCGGCCGGCTCACCGACCTGGACTGAGGCGGGTCATGGGAGGGGTTGACACGCCCCGCCCCGATCCGTAAGGTTCTTCGAGTTGTCACGGGGCCGGAACGGTTCTGCGACAACCGATCCCGCCGCGCATGCGGCAACCAAACTCAGCACGATCTCCCACCGGGGAGAATTTCGGCATGCCGAAATTCATTTCGATGACTCGATTATGAGTCGCCGGGAGAATCCGCTAGAGTTTGAGACGTCGGAACGGCCCAACAGCCGCAAAGACAAAACCCGCTGACTGGGAATCAGGCCCGAAAGGATCTGATAGAGTCGGACTCGCCGGAAAGGGAAACGCGAAAGCGAAGAACTGGAAAGCGAAACCCGCTTCGACCGGGAATCGGACACGAAAGAGTCTGATAGAGTCGGAAACGCAAGAACGAAGGAAAGCGCCCGGAGGGCCCCGGTGAAACGGGACCGAAGGAAGCGTCCGTTCCTTGAGAACTCAACAGCGTGCCAAAAGTCAACGCCAAATATGTTGA